>JAFGTJ010000117.1 GCA_016934195.1 Anaerolineae bacterium
AGCGGCGTATAGGGCAGCATCACGCCCAGTTCGCGCAGGTTGGGCGCGACTTCCGGCGCAATCTTCATATTTCCCGTATCCGGCTTAAGCGGCACCAGCACAATCGGGCGTTCGCGGGTATCGAGCGCTTGTGCCGCCGCGAAACTGACGCCGCAATAGCGCATCACCGTTTCGAGGTCCGGCATCATCACCGCGAACGGTTTGGCGGCGCGGCCTTTGCGCTGGCGGAGTTCCTGCACGGCGGCGGAATTGGTCGCGTCACAGGCCAGATGGAATCCGCCCAGTCCCTTGATTCCGACGATGTGACCGGCTTTTAGCAGCGCGCGTACCGCCGCTATTTCGTCTTCCGGCAGGTCGTCCCAGATGGGCGGGACTTCGTGATCCGGGCTGGGGACGAGTTCCAGGCGCGGCCCGCAGACCGGGCAGGCGTTGGGCTGCGCGTGAAAACGCCGGTTCAGCGGATCATCGTATTCGGCCTGACAGTCGGGGCACATCTCGAACCCGGCCATCGTGGTTGCGGGCCGGTCGTAGGGGATGTCCTGAATGATGGTGAAGCGCGGCCCGCAGTTGGTACAGTTGGTGAAGGCGTAGCGGTAGCGCCGGTCGGCAGGATCGCGGACTTCGGCCATACAGTCGTCACAGGCCGCCACATCCGGCGAGATCGGCTGGTACGCGCCCTCGACGGTATGGCTGTGCTGAATCTCAAAACGCGCATAACCATCCACGCCGATTTCTTCGGATTGGATGCTCTCGATACGTGAGAGGGGCGGCGCTTCGGCGCGGATCGCGCGGGTGAAATCGTCCAGCGCGGCGGGATTGCCCACTACCTCGATATCGACCCCGGCGGACGTGTTGCGCACCCAGCCGGTGAGGACGTAACGCAGCGCCAGCGTGTAGATAAACGGGCGGAAGCCTACGCCCTGCACGACGCCGGTTACGTGAATCCGGCGGGCGGAAGAGGGGGATTCGGTCACGGAATTACCCGGCGCTAACCGGCGCGATCCCGTTCGCTGATTTTCTGGCGCAGCCAGCTTAACCAGGCGTCGAACCCGTCCCCGGTCCGGCAGGACACCGGGAAAAATTCCACGCCGGGATTGAGCACCTCGACGCCGTGCCGGAAGTAATCTACCTTGAAGCCCATGTATTCCTGCAAGTCCATTTTGTTTAGCAGCAGCACGTCCGCACCTTTGAACATGGCCGGGTACTTGTAGGGCTTGTCGTCGCCTTCGGGCACGCTGGCGATCACGACATTCAGGTGAACGCCCAAATCCCAGGCCGAAGGGCAGATCAGGTTGCCAACGTTCTCGATGATCAGTAGGTCCAGGTCATTCAGCGGGATGGTGGGCAGCGCGCCGTGTACCATGTTGGCGTCCAGGTGGCAGTTGCCGCCGGTATTGATCAGCGACACGGGAATGCCCATTTTGTCCAGTTCTTCGAGATCAATAGCTACCACGTCGCCGTCCATCACGCCGATCTGGAATTCGTCCTTGAGCGCCTGGACGGTCTTCAGGATCACGCTGGTTTTGCCGCCGCCGGGCGACGCCATCAGGTTGAGCGCCAGCAGGCCCGCCGTCTCGAACTGCTGGCGGTTTTGCTGCGCGATCTGGTCGTTGGCGCTGAGGATATTTTGCACAACCGGGATATTGTTGGACATTACGTCTCCTGTTTTTCAGATGCCAGGTCCACGTCGATACTTTCCAAAAAGAACTCCTCGCCGCCCGCCACGCCGACTCGTTTGCTCCCACAGGCGGGACATATGAAATCCCGTTGGTCCATCGGGAATTCGTGCGCGCAGTCGTTGCAGCGCAGCGTGGCCGGGATGCGGCGGAAATTCAGGATCGCGCCCTCGGCGATGGTTCCTTTGGCGGTCATGTCCCAGTAGAACTGGATCGAGTCATCGACAATGCTGGATAGCTGGCCGATGACGAGATTCAGTTCCTTGATGCGCGTCGCCCCGTTTTCTTTGGCATGGTGCAGCGCGATTTGTAACAAACTCTGGGTAACGGCCAATTCATGCATGTGTGGAATCCTGGCGATTTTCTAAATACGCATCAGTGTAAATAATAGCACAATCGCGGCAGGCTTCCAGGTGACGAATGCAACCTGATTAGAAGCCCTGGTAAATCCACTGGGGCGCGGCGTCGGCGGTGACGATGATCACCAATACCAGCACCACGCACAGCAGCAGCGCGAAGACGTTTTCGCGGCTGACAATACGGCTGAATATACGTTTGAATAGGGACATGGCGCGTTACTCGATTCCCAACACTTCGGACAGGAACTTCTGCCGGTTGGCGGCGCGGGCGACCTTGCCGCTGGACGTTTTGAGCAGCCACTTGGGGCCGACCAGGTGTACGTAGCGGGCCATCGTATCGGTCGATTGGGCGATGCGGGCGCGGATTTCGCGCATGATCTGCGACTGTTCGGCGGACTCTTCGGTATCCACTTCGGCTACGATCCCGATATCTTCGGTGCCCAACTGCGGATTTGGCACGCCAAACGCGACGGTCCGGCCCGGATGCACGCCGGGGATATCGTTCAGCAGGTTTTCGATATCCTGCGGGTAGACGTTTTTGCCGCCGACGATGATCAGGTCTTTTTTGCGCCCGGTGATGTACAGTTCACCGTCCGCCAGATAGCCCAGGTCGCCGGTAAAGTACCAGCCGTCCTGGATCGCCTGCGCCGATTCTTCGGGACGATGGTAGTAGCCGGACAACATAAAATTGCTGCGGAGGGCGATTTCCCCGACGTGGCGTTCCGGCAGATCATGGCGTTGTTCGTCTACGATACGCAGTTCGCAACCTGGAACCGGGCCGCCGCACGACACCATCGTGACGGTTGGACCGTTCCCGGTGTCTGACGGATGGGCGATACGCTGTTCCATGAGCGTATCCCGGTCCACGATATCCAGGCGGGGCGTGGTGCCCAGGGCGCTTTGCGTCACGGCGAAGGTGTTTTCGGCCATCGCGTAACAGGTATGCAGCGCGTCGGGTTGCAGGCCGAACGGCGTGTAAAAATCGGCAAACGTTTGGTGGCTGTCGGCGCGCACCGGCTCCGAGCAGTTGATCATGGCGCGCAGGCTGTCCAGCCGTATGCCGTCGAGCATGGGCGGACGGATGCGGGTTGCCATGAAGTTATAGGCGAAATTGGGCAGCCAGCAGAACGTGCCTTTGTAGTGATGGATGGCTTTGAGCAATACCAGCGGATCGCGGACCCAGTGGAACGGCGACATCAGGACGAGGTGTAAACCCTGCACCACCGGCATGATGAAGCCCGCGATCAGGCCCATGTCGTGATACAGCGGCAGCCAGCTTACGATCACATCGTCGGGCGTGAGCTGGATCGATTCGCTGTACGACGCGATCTGGTTCAACACCGCGCCGTGCGACAGCATCACGCCTTTTTGCAGGCCGGTGCTGCCGGACGAATGCTGCAAAAACGCGGTGTCTTCGGGATGGGATGGCGCGCGGTCCAGGTAATCGGCCAACTGGCCTTCCGGTTCCAGGTCGGTGATATTGAGCAGCGCGCCCAGCGTCGGGATGCCGTCCAGGTGCGTTTCAAGCGACGGGTGCAATTCCGGGTAGGTAATGACGGCTTTGACCTGGGATAATTCGACCAGTTTTCGCACGCTCTCATAATAGCGGTCGGGGTCGAGCTTGGGCGTCAGGAACGAAAAAATAGACGGCACCGCGCCGAGCAGCATCGCGCCCCAAAAACCGTAGAGCACGTCTTCGCCGTGTTGGAGGACCAGCACGACTAAATCCTGTGACTTGACTCCGGCTTTTTCCAGAGCGCGGGCGTACCGGGCCGCCTCGTTGAAGAATTCGCCGTAGGTGATCGACCGGGTGATTTCCTGGGTGCCGTCCGGCGCGATCAGAGTCAGGGCGGTGCGGTCGGCGGCGTGTTCCACCAGATAGCGGGCGCAGTCCAACAGGGTATTGGGTTTGTCATCCAACCGGACGGGCAGGCGCGCAAGGGTAGGGGACTGGGTTGGTTTAGACATAAGACTCCACATTGGTTGTGTTGTAAATGCTTGGGCCAGCGGATTATACCGGGTTTTGAGGTCAGGACCAGCTTTGGGTCGTGATTTTATAGGCGTTTGTTGGTTGAACTTTAACCGAAACCGGGTAAGCTAGGGAGCAGTGTCTATCTGAGCAGATGGGGATGTCACAGATGGAACCCGATTCGAATGCAATGCTCGATGTCCAAACACTCGAGCAATGGAACCAGGCACGCCGCCGGGCATTTTACCAGCGGTTATGGCGCGGCCTGGGCCTGACCCGGCAGCCGGTCGATTTGCTGGCGTTTGACGAAGTGCAAACCAAGCTGAGACTGAATCAGAACGCTTATCGCGGCCTTCAGCAGGTGCCCCTGGCCCAGATCGTGGGCAGCGTGGGCCGGTACCACGACTTCACCCGGTCGTTTTTGCCGTTGGTGGAGAATGACAAATATCGCTGGCAGCGCATCGCCCAACTTCAGACACAGACCGGGCTACCACCGATTGAATTATACAAAGTGGGCGAAGCCTATTTTGTGAAGGACGGCAATCACCGTGTCTCGGTCGCGCGCCAGTACGGTGCCAAGACCATCGAGGCGTATGTCTGGGAATACGAAACGCCGGTTGGCGGCATGTCGGCGGACCCTGACCTGGATGAGTTGATCGTCAAGGCGGAATACCGCCAGTTTCTTGACACCACGCGGCTGGACGTGCTGCGGCCCGAACAGCGGATTGTGTTGACCGAACCGGGCCGGTATCCTGACCTGGAACTTGAGATCGAACTGTATCGCCAGAATTTGGGGCAGATCGACGGTGATGAGTATTCGTTGGAAAACGCGGTAACGGCGTGGTACGACATGGTATACACGCTGGCGGTCGATACGATCAACGAATCCGGCGTGCTGAAGCAGTTTCCGGGCCGTACCGAGGCCGACCTGTACGCCTGGACGTCGCGCCATCGCCGCGAACTGGCCGACCGTTATGGGGGCAAAGTATCGGTGCGGGATGCAGTGGCCCAGATCGCGGAGGGACAACGCAGACCCGGTCCGGTGGAGCGGATTGTACAGTCGGCATCGCAAGCAGTCAGTGATTTTGTGCAGTCGCTGACCGGCGACCGCGAGTCGGCTCCCAGCGTGCCGGAGATGCCGCTTGCTCCTGGTCCGGTGGTGCCGTTGGGTAAACTGCTGACCCAACTGCGCGATACTACGCCGGAACTGGCTTACGAGGAGCAGCGCGGCGATGAGTGGCGGGCGTGGCGGCAGATGCTGCGCGCGAAAGTGTGGGACCTGTTGGGGCTGCGCTACGAATATGCCGGTTCGGTGCCGGTCGAGATTGTGGATCGGGCGGTGGTCAGCGGGGTCGAGCGTACCAAAATCTGGCTGACGGCGGCGGACGGACTGCGACTCCCGGCGTATGTGCTGCGCCCGGCGGAGGTGGGAGGGCTGCTCCCGGCGCTGCTGGTGTATCCCGGTCACGGGACGATCCGGCAGACGAGCGGGCTTGAAAACAGCCGCCAACACGCTAACGCGCTGACGTTGGCCCAGGCGGGTTATTTGGTGATCACGGTTGAGGCGCGCGGATTCGGCCAGTTGGACCAGGATGATCATGTGGTGCTGGACAATGTGGCGCGGCTGATGGGCCGGACGTGGTTAGGGATCACGCTGGATGATGGGCTGCGCGCGCTGGACTATGTGCAGTCGCTGCCCGACGTGGATTCGACGCGCCTGGGCGTGACCGGGCTGGGTTTGGGCGGCGGGATGGCACTGTATACGGCGGCGCTGGATGAGCGTGTGCGGGCAGTGGTGATCGAGAATTATCTGGGCGGCGGCATCGACCCGGTGATCGTGCGTGGGCATGGCTGCGACTTTGTGCCAGGTCTGCTGCGATATGCGCAGTTGAGCGATATCGCCCGGTTGATCGTGCCGCGCCCAGCATTGTACGTTTATCCGGGGAATTTCCCCACGACGCCGACGGCGCGTGCGTGGTTCGACGGGATGCGGCCTTCCTACGAGGGGTTTCGCTGCCCGGACCGCACGAATTTCATTGAGCACGAGGACGGGGAAACGTTCCGGTGCAGCGATGCGCAGGCGTGGTTCAATCGCTGGTTGGTGGAAGAGGAAGACACCAACATGTTACTGTGGGAGCCGAGCGCATAGGCCGTTAGCAAATTTCTGGAGCCGATTCTATCTATCATTGGACTGGTCCGGCGCGACTCTGGCACGCGGAGCACGTATAGGTATTGTAGAAACAGGTACAATTCCGAGGGAAGTCAGGCACATGAAGATTACCTGCCCACACTGCGGCGCAGCTATTCCGGCTGCGAACGTCAACATTCAAGAGATGGTTGCGCTGTGCAGCGACTGTAACGACATTTTCGCGCTGGACCGGGACAAGTTTACACGTAAACCCAAGCGCGTGATTTCCAAACGCCCGCCGCGCGTGCGGCTGCACACGCAGGATGACGACGATCATCTTGCCCTGTCGTACCGCATGGCACTCGGTCCCGGCCCGAAAATCGGGTTGTTTGCGTCATCAATGGGATCGGTCGTCCTTGCTATGATGTTGGTTGGGATGCGGGCGGACGGCGCGCCGCAAGGCCCAATTCTGTTCGTGGGGCTGCTGCTGCTGTTCACGCTGTATATGCTGGCGATGATCATCACGACCACCACGCATATCAGCGCTGATGACGAGGTGCTGGAAATTGCCACCGGGCCGTTACCCTTTCCAGTATCCGACGATAAAATACTGAACCTCGACGAAATCCGGCGCATTTACGCCGGGCAAACCGTCGAAGCTTTCTCCGGGGGCGTGCCCGCGAATAACGTCTACGCGGAAATGAACGACAGCCGCCGCGTACCCATCGTGACCTCGCTGCCGTATGATTACGCGCACTATCTCGCGCTGCTGCTGGAGGACTATTTGCACGCTGGCGTGGAAGCTCACGAGTTGGACATTACCCGGTTTGACGACGCGCTCGACGCTGAATCTGGGCTGGACAATGAACGCCTTGTCGCTGCGCTGGATGGCGAACTATCATCACCCCAGCAGCGCACAAACTCACGCTGAAAACCGCGCCGGGATGTGCGCGTATTCCGGCTTCATTTCTGTGCAGGGGTATGGCTTTATAGCGGCAAAAACTGCCCCGCCTTCAACACGAAGATGGTCGCGTAATGCTCGTCCGAGCCGGGCGGAGTTGGACAGGCGGCCCGCACAATGTCCAGCGCGGATTCCACCCGATTCGCGTCCACGCCGATCAACAGGGTGGTCTGCTTGCGGCGGAAAAAGCCGCCTATGCTGCTGAACGTCGTGACGCGGTGTCCGGCGTCTATCAGTTGGTTGGTCAGGACATCGCAGCCGGTGCCATGCATCACGACAAGAACGAGTTTGGTAGCGGGTGTCGGGTTGGGTATGGTAGTCATTGTCAGGTTTGCTCGAAATGCTCGACATCGAGCACAAAGATCGTTGCGCCGCCGATTTCGACCTCGACAAATGCGCCCATCATCGCCGCCGACTCGATGACGTTGGGACCGGCGGGGATCAGGCGCGCGCGGCGCTCGCACGTTTCCTTGAGGATTTGGATCACGGACTGCACCTGGCTTTCGTCCACACCGCTGAGCAGCGTGGTATTGCCGGTGCTGAAGAATCCCCCAGTGCTGGCAACGCGCGTAACACGGTGTCCGGCTTTGGTGAGCGCCTGGATCGTGCGGTCAGCGTCCTGGTCCTGAACGATGGCGATGATGAGCTTCATTACCCCTCCGATATTCTTTCGATCAACTCCCTGGTAACTACAAGTGTATCACAAAAAGGGACCCGTGTTAGGGGAGAATGTCCCTTAACACGGGTCTGGTTGTTGTGGCTATTGCACAACGAATGTGCGGCTAATTCACGATGATCTGGATCGTGCGCGTGACCTCGCTGCTGTCGCGGCGAATTACCCGCAGCGTGTAAACGGTTGTCGAGGCGGGACATTCGCGGCGCGAATCGTGGCCGGTAACGCCGACACCCTGGTAGTACACGGCCTGGATGTTTTCCACATCCCACTGGATGATCACGCACTCGCCCGCGTTAATGGTGTAGCGATCCGCCACAAAACTGATGTATTCAACCGGCGTGACTAACGGGGTTGGTGTGGACGATACGACCGGGGTGGGGATGATGGTCGCTCTTTCGATCCAGTAGTCGGTCAGGTTGCTGTCGGCGAGGAACCCGATTTGCCCGGTGGCTTCCAGTTGGACCTGCCACCAGCGGTAGCCGTCCGCGCAGAACGGCCCGCTCAGGACGCGCATTCGTATCCCGGTGTTCAGTTCGCCGAGCAGGGTGGCGTTCAGCGATGCCGCCGAACGGAACCGGACCGCGACGCCTTGCAGTGTGACTGCCGCCATATCGTTGACGTTGACCGGCTGAGGATTGCGGGCATACTGGCAGCCGGTCCCGGCGGGACTGCCGGGTGTGGCGGTCGGAATGGGCGTCATGGTGGGGTAGGGCGTCCAGGTGGGCAGCGGCGTAGGCGAGCGGTAAGATGTCAGGGTTGGCATGGGTGTCGGCGACGGGTACGGCGTGGGCGACGGAACGGCGGTTGCGATGGCTGC
>JAFGTJ010000532.1 GCA_016934195.1 Anaerolineae bacterium
TCACGATTGCCCCCACAAACCATACCGTTTCAGTTCCTCCGTCGCGGTTTCGATGGTAACGGTTTGGGCTGTCGCGGCGGTTTCGGCGGTGAGCGTCCATTCCGCAAAACGGCGAATCCCGTCCGCCAGCGTGACCTGCGGCGCGTAGCCCAGGATCACCCGCGCATGGGTGATATCGGCGAAAGCATGGCGAATATCGCCCACACGGAATTCACCGGACACGACCGGCTCCAGGTCCGCCCCATACGCCTGAACCATCAACCGGGCCAATTCCAGAATCGTGATGCGCTCACCGGAACCAATGTTGAAGACCGAGCGCGGCCCCAGATTTTCCGCACCCAACGCGCGCGCGATGCCCTGTACCACGTCGTCGATATGCACGAAATCGCGGCTTTCCAACCCGTCCTCGTACACAGTCGGCGCGATCCCGGCCCGGATGTTGTTGGCAAATACGGTCAGGATGCCGGTATAGGGATTGTGCAGAGATTGGCCTTCGCCGTACACGTTGAACGGGCGCATGATCACCACCGGGATTTTTAGCATCTCGCCCAACACGCCGCATAACGCTTCCTGGTTGAGCTTGGTCGCGCCGTAAATTGAAGCCGGACTGAACGGCGTATGCTCCGGCGTGGGAATGGGTATCAGCGCGGACCCGTCGGCGGGATGGCGCGGCTCCCAGAGTCCCGCCCGCATCGCGTCGGCAGGACGCGGCGGCGGTACGATCAGGGAATGCTGCGCGTCGTGATAGGCGCATTCCCCGTACACGGCGCGGGAGGAGGTCACGATCACTTTCTGGACGCTGTGCGATTCTTTGACCAGTGTTTCGATCAGGGTGGCCGTACCGAGATCATTCACGCTGACGTAGCGGCGGCAGTCGTACATCGACTGGCCGACGCCGGTTTCCGCTGCCAGATGCACTACCGCTCCGGCGCGCTGCACCAGCGGGGCCAGCGTGTCATAGTCGCGCACATCGCCGGTATGCACTGCGCCATATTGGGCGAGCGCGGCTTGTTTGTTGGCGGGATCATTGCCGTGAATCTGGGGCGAGAACACGTCCAAAATTTCGACTGTATGGCCCAGGGTGTGCAGCCGGGCCGCCAGCGCGCTCCCGATGAAGCCCGCGCCGCCTGTGATCAAAACGTGCATGATGTGCCTTTCTAAGCTGTCAGCTTTCAGCCGTCAGCGCTCAGCAATGGGTGATTGGCTGTTGGCTGTTCAGGACCGTTTCTACCAGATCGCTCAGGCGCGCGACCACCGCGTCCCAGGAATCGGACCGGACGGCGGCCTGCCGTGCGTCCTGCGCCTCCGGCGAATTGTCGTGCAGGCCGCGATCCAGCGCCGCGATAAATTGGTCCGCGTCCGCCGCGTATTCGACCAGCGGCGCGAACCGGTCGCCGTGTTGCAGCGTGGTCACGACCGGTTTGCCCGCTGCCAGATATTCGCGCAGTTTGAGCGGCATCGAAGCGGCGGTCATTTCGCTGCGCACCTTCGGGATTATGCACACGTCGAACGCCGTCAAATAGGCGGGCAGACTGGCATAGGGGCGCGGTCCCAGAAAATGGATATTGGGCCGCTGTAGATCGGGATGCTGCCGGACCGCCGCGTGCACTGGGCCGATCAGCACGAACGTTACACCGGGCCGCTGCCGCGCCGCCGCGCCAATCACGCCCACGTCGAACCATTCCCGCGAGATCGTACCATAATAGCCCACGATGGGCCGGGGCAGCGCGGCCATATCCGCCGGGATATCCAGCGTCCCGGCGCGGGCCTGGGCGAAATGGTCGTAATCCACGCCATGCGGCAGCAGGTGCGCGCGCGGCGACATGTCGCGCAGTTCGGCCAGAAAAACCTCGGACGGCGTAAGCGTCAGGTCGGCGCGCTGTGTCCAGAAACGGTGCATCGCGTCCAGGGTGGTCCGCTGCGGCCCGCTGACGTTGGCGACCAGCTTATCCGCGCAGTGATACACCACCACGTCCGGTTTCCAGTCCAACAGGCGGCGCGGCACGGTCGGCAGTCCGACCCACAGCACCAGCGGGTGACGGCGTGCCTTCGGCCCGTGCGCCTCCGGCCCCAACTGGCGGGCCAGCATCGCCGCGTTGAAAACCTGGACGATCCCGATCTGGTGAAACGGCAGCACCAGCGGCTTGATCACGCGAAAGTCGGTGATGGTCTGCGCGGAGTCGGTCTGTGCTGGGGCGGGACGCGCCAGCAAGCGCCGCAGTTTTCCGGCGATGCGAGCCATGTCACGCCGCGATAGGGTGGGCGTCCGCTGGCCGATGGACTCGATGTAAAACACGTCATTGGCGCGCGCCAGCCGTTTCATGATCTGGTACTTGGAAAACAGGCTGTGCGTGATATCTTCGCCAAAGCAGATGATAGTGGTATTTTCGAGCATCACGTAGGAACCGATACGAACCAACCCAATGACGCGCTCATATCCTCGTCGCTGGCATAATTCTGGAACTGCGGAGCCAGTTCGACCCGCCGGAACTGCTCAACGTCGCCCGGTTCATGATCTTCAAACACCACGCGGAAACCGGTTTCCTCGTGCAAACGCCGGTAATCGTTCAACCGGCAGCGATTCTGGTATAACAGGTCATTGTTGAACCAGCGCCAGGTCCGGTCGGAAAACTTGAGAAAATTATAGGGTGTGATCGAGCCGTCGAAATTCGCGTAATGGTCTTTCACATCAATCAGGTGACTCATGGCGGCGGTGGGTTTTGCCAGCCGCCGGAATTCCGCAAATATTCCGCATATGACCTCACCTGGCACATGCTCCAGCGTGTAATTTGACGTAAACAGGTCAATCGACCCTGGTTCGAGTCCGGTGTGTTGGGCGTCCGCGATCCACAACTCGATATGCAGCGCGGCGAAAACCTCGTCCAGCGGCGCGGCGTTGGTGGTTTTGTTGAGCGCATCTTGCAGCGCCGGGAGGCGCTCTTCGTGCAAACCGGGCAGGAAATCCTTCAGGCGGCCATTTTCAGCATAGGCCACAAATTGGATCAGCATTTCTTCTAATAGGTTTCGATAGACCAGCGGATCGATATCGACCGACCAGATTTTGGACACACCGCATAAAAACAGCCCTACCGGGATAATCGGATGCCAACCTGTCCCCAGGTCAATGACATGGGCGGGCGGCGTTTCAACCGACGTGGCGCGGGCATAATTGTGAAAATGCTGCCAGCATTTTTTCAGCCGTCCCTCAAAGAGATCGGTATCTAGGGTTAGGTTTTTGGTAATATGCCGCTGCATCACGTAGTTCAGACGGCGGCGGGCGGGCATCCGGGCGAGAGTGCCTTGTACAGCCGCTTTCAGATACCAGGATGGCATGGTTGTTTCCCCCTCGATCAGTCGGTCAGGCGGGCGCGAATCCAGAGTGAGCGAAACGATCCCGTGTATTTACTGAGCGGATTCGGGCTTGTCGGGCGGCCCACCAGTTTTTTGACGACATCTTTGGTAAGCAGCGCCAGGAGATTTTCCGGCACATAATGACGGAAACGCTCGATTCTGATCACAGTAAACCCGGCGCGATCCAATAATCCGACGAGGTGTGTTTCTCCGGCGAATACCAGGTGATCCGGCAAATGCAGTTCGTCAGGATAGTGGTGGCCCGGGATATCGGCGGCGTTGCCCGTTACCAACAGCAGTTCACCGCGCGGACGCAGGTAGCGCCGCAGCGCCGTGATATCGCCCACCGGGTCCGGCAGGTGCGAAAAGACGTTGAGCATGGATACCACGTCGTAGGTATCCGTGATATCGTTCAGGCTGGCGTAGGCAGTCAGGCCGAGGTCTTGCGCCTTGGTGAGTTTGGGCAGGCACGGTTCGACGCCGTGCGCGGTGGTATCCGGCCCGGCGATTTGCTGGAACGCCAGCAGCAGCTCGCCAAAACCGGTCCCAATATCCAGCCAGCGTTTGCCGCGCAGTTCGTCCGGGTCGAACAGTTGCAGCAGGCGTGTTTTGATTTTTCCGATTCGCGCCCGCTTGAACCGGTCTACGCTGTTGACGTCCACATTTTCGCCCTGGTGAACGCCGAGCCGGACGGCTTCGTCCCTGGTTTGCTGCGACGGGCGCGGGTTGACGAACACAAAGCCGCAGTCATCGCACTGCACGGCGGTGTAGCCGTTTTGTTCGGCCCAGAAGGTAGATCGCTGTCCCGCGCAGTAGGGGCAGGGAATCGTTTCAAGATCAAGATCGCGCGCGTTTGTCATACCTGCTCCGCCAGTTGAGAAATGTATGCCAGAAGATGTTCGGATTATAGCGCCGCTGCCGGGACCGCAGTCGGTCGATCAGGTTGATCAGGGTGCTGGTTCCGAACTTAAACAGCAGCCCCAGGTGCAGAATCACGCTGATCAGCAGCGCGTACCACCGGGCATAATGCTTGAATGTGAAGCGATCCAGGCTTTCATAGAGCGCGTTCATGGTTTTCTGGGGGATTTGTTGGCTGCTTTGCCCGCCGTAATGGATAATTTGCGCGGCAGGCTCAAAAACCACCCGGTACCCGGCCCGGATCGCCCGGTAGCAGAAATCTTTTTCCTCGCCGTAGAAAAAATAATCCTCGTCCAGCGTGCCGATCTGCTCAAAGACGGCACGGCGGATCAGCATCGCCGCGCCGAGCACATGCCCGGTCATCAGGTCCAGGCGGCGGCTGTGATCCCAACTTTCCAGCAAAAAAGGCACCGGCCACGACAACCGGGGCAGCACGTTATACGACGCGAAACTGTAAATCGAAAAATTGATCGGGTTGGGAAAGCTGCGGCAGGACGTTTGCAGCGATCCGTCGGGATTGAGCAGTTTGGGTCCGACTACCGCGATCCGTTCGTCGGAATCGATCAACGCAACCAGGGTTGTCAGCGCGCCGGGCAGCACCACCGTATCCGAGTTGAGCAGCAGCACCTGCCGTCCGCGTGCGATCTCGATGGCCTGGTTGTTGGCAGCGGCAAATCCCCGGTTGTCATCATTCTCGATCAGCGTGACCTGGGGGAATTCGGTCCGTACCATCGCGGCGGAATCGTCCCCAGAAGCGTTATCGACTACAAACACCTCAATGGTAAGCGCGTCGTGGTGCTCGAAGACCGATTGCAAACAGTCCCGCAGCAGGTCGCGGACGTTAAACGAGATAATGATGATGGACAAATCGAGTGGTCGTTCGGTCATTGATTTTTGGGTCCGGCTTGGCGGAGTATCTGTTCATATACGGCCAACGTCTGTTGAGCGGTGCGCTTCCAATCGAATTCGGCGGCGCGGACCACTCCCCGGCGGCGCAAATCAGCCGCCAGCGCCCGGTCGGTCAGCACGCGCTGCATGGCGTCGGTCAGTCCTGCCACGTCGTCCGGCGCGACCAGCAGCGCCGCATCCCCCGCAATTTCCGGCATGGAAGACCGGTTGGCGGTAATGACCGGCGTGCCAAACCGCATCGCTTCCAGGATCGGAAAGCCGAAGCCTTCTTGAAAGGACGGGTATACATACAGCCGGGCGTATTTGTACAACCCGACCAGTATGTCTTCTTCCACCCGCCCCAAAAAATGGATGCGATCCGCCAGCCCCAGGTGCTTCACAGCAACCTGGACGTCGCGGCTGTAGGCGGTATCGTCGCAGCTTCCTACCACCGCCAGGTGTGCCGAACTGCCGGTCATACGCGCCAAAGATTGGATGACCGTCAGCACATTTTTGTTGGGATCGCAGCCGCCCACAAACAGCACGAAATCGGGCGGCAGGCCCACATCGGCGGGCTGGAACGCGGCGGGTTCCGGTCGAAGCTCAATCCCCAGGTGAATAGTATGCAGCCGTTGTTTGAGCGGGGGGACGCGCCGGACAATGGCAGCGGCGGAAGCGTGGCTGTCGGTGATCACGGCCCTGGCTGCGTAGCTCATCACTGCCAGGTATGTGAGGTAATAAAGGCGCAGTTTCCAGCTATACGTACCGTCGCTCAAGGGGTTTACATCGTGCAGCGTAACCACCGTCGGGCAAGCCGGACGCAGCCAGCAGCTATTGGCGGGAAAATGTACCAGATCAAGCTGGTCGGCGCAGGCGGCCTGCCGCAGCGTGCGCGTAGCCCATAACCGGGCCGGCGGCAGTTCGCGCACGGTAATCCCTGGCGGGA
Organism: Anaerolineae bacterium; assembly: GCA_016934195.1. Taxonomy (GTDB): domain Bacteria; phylum Chloroflexota; class Anaerolineae; order Aggregatilineales; family Aggregatilineaceae; genus JAFGTJ01. The sequence continues at coordinate 6,104 of JAFGTJ010000532.1, forward strand.
TTTCGGCGTGCAGCGGGCGATCCGTGTACAGTATGTAAGCGTGCTCCGGTGCGACCGCACGCAGCGCCCGGAGCAGTCCCACTGTATAGCGCGCCATGCCCCGCAGCGGAGCCGCTAAAATTCGCGCATCGTAGCCAATTCGCATCAATCGCACCCTGGACAATCTATGATAGGCCAAACCAGCCCACAGTATATCACAATGCCCGCCCGGTCAAGTTAGTCAGCCGGAGCCGAAGGTTATTGATTCCGCCGCGCACGATGCCCCGCGCCTGGTCAAACCAGCGGTACATATAATACGGCCATACCGCCACGTTCGGTTGAAGGTGGTAGCGGTGGCGTACATAGGCCGGTGAGGGGAACAACATCGTTCGCGCAAAGGCAGCGCGTTCGGCCCATGTCATAAACTTGAGCCGGTACCCGATACGCGCCATACGCCTATCTTTTTCCCACAGCCGCGCCGTCAGGGTGGTGTCCTCATCGGGCTGGCGGTGCCGCCGCAGCGCGGTAAATCCAGTATCGGGCACCGGGGTCGCCAACAGTTGGACCGCCAGCCGCAGCGCTTCCTCAGCCGGTTTGGACCACTGGACCGCCGCCGCCCAGCCCGCCACCACGTCCCAGTCGAGGGAGGTGTGAGTGATCAGGGTATGCAGGTCAAACAGGTGCAGCAGCCGGAAATTCGCGCCGCCGTGCTGCAACATGGCGTGCGCGCACAGATAAATCAGGTGCGCTTCGGGCCGAAGGGTCAAAAACTCAAACGCGCCAGACTGGATGGGTTGAGTATGATCCCAAAACCAGGACAGGCGCTTCAACTCCGGCATCAACATGCGGTCCACGCTGTAATGCAGCTCTACCACAACGGCATTGCCAACGCCGCCTTGCAAACGGTAATTGTACTCCCAAAAATCCACGTTCTCGACGAGCGCCGGTTCACGCACGCGGGTATAGCCCAGCGCTTCAACGACTTCGAGCGCGGTTTCGCGCTGATCATACGGCACCAGCCCGTCCAAATCCGCCATGGGGCGCAGCGTGGGTTGTGGATAAACCGTCTGGGCCAACACAATGCCCTTGAGCCAGATAACCGGAATTCCGGCTTCTGACAGGGCGGTGTTAATTTCGTACTGGGCGCGTTCCATCAGCGCGAAATACAACGCGGTTTGCCGCGCCGACGCGATCATGGTATCCCAGTAGGAATTTGCGCCCGGTACTGTTTCGATGTGCTTCGTAATCCACAACAACGTTGGCCCCAGGCCGTGCTGAAGCGCCTGGGCGATCACGTCCGGCCACGCCTCCGCCGGGACATCGCGCGGGGCAAGCTGCCCGGTGGTCAGCGCGGCCAGGGTATAGAATGCGGGTGACTGGTTCATCGAAACTCGTCGTTGAGTGATCATATTGTATGACTGCTGCCGGGCATCCCGACCCACCATTATACACATGCCAATCAGCAAAAAACCAGCCGATATCCCGAACGTGGCTGGTTTAAACGATACCCCCGGGCGGACTCGAACCGCCGACGCCAGGTTTAGGAAACCTGCGCTCTGTCCTCTGAGCTACGGGGGTTGATTTGCTGCCAAGTGTACCACGCCCCCACCTGATTTCAAGCGTCAGACCGGCAGCGCTTTTTCAAACATGGCCTTCAGCGCGGTATAAACCGGCGAGTCGTCGCTTAGCTCCACCAGGGGCCGCCCGCTGAACTCAAACTCGGTCAATTCGGTATTGCGCGGCACCACGCCGAGCAGCGGCAGGTCCATCGCGTCGATGCGGGCCTGAAGCGGCGCGGGCACTGTGTCCCCCGGCATATTGTTCAGGATCAGGTAAGTGTGCTCGATGTTGATGTCCAGTTCGTGGCGGAAACCGGCGATCCGTTCGGCGGCGACGATGCCGCGTTGGGTAGGATCGCTGACAACCAGCAGCACGTCCACGTCGCGGGTGGTGCGGCGGCTGAGGTGTTCCATCCCGGCCTCGTTGTCGATCACCACGTAGCGGTAGTTTTTGCTGATCGAGTCCACCACGTCGCGGAGGTTGTGATTCACCGCGCAGTAACAACCCGGTCCTTCGGATCGTCCCATTGCGATCAGGTCAAACCGCTCGCCCTCGGCCAGCGCCGCGCGCACCTCGTAATCCAGGTAATCGCGCTTGGTCAGGCCGCCTTCGAGCGTGCCCATCGCCGCGCCGCCCGCCGTAAGCGACTGCTGCACCTTGTCCAGCAGCCCCTCGCGGATATCGCCCACCGTCCATTCGAGTTCCAGCCCCAACACCATGTTGAGATTGCTGCTGGGATCGGCGTCGATTGCCAGGATCGCGCCGGGTTGGGACTGCATCAGGTATTTGATGACCATACCGGCGATGGTGGTTTTACCCACACCGCCTTTGCCTGCGAGCGCAATGGTTGTTGTCATTGGTTGGTGTCAATCTCCGTGATCAATGTTTGTGCCATCTGTTGGGCGGCTTCGCGCAGCGCCGGAACGTGATCGTATACCGCGATGCCGAGCCGGTCCGCTTCCTGCACGGCGAGATCGGCGGGCAGCAGTCCCAGAACCGGGATGCCCGGTGTCTCATTATTCAGGAAAGCGCGCTCGTCATCGTTGCGGACCTTGTTCCCGACCAGCCACA
>JAFGTJ010000118.1 GCA_016934195.1 Anaerolineae bacterium
CATCAGCGCGTAGGGATGGTGGCCCAACGCCGTCACGATGCGTTGCAGCACCCCGCGCAACTGGCGCGTATCCGCGATCCCGGCGTGCGCGGCCAGCGCATCCACCGCCGCCGCGTCGTCCAGGCCGCGCAGCGTGATCACGCCTTCGGGATCGTCCGGTATGGGATTCTGCGGATCGGGCGGTTCGGGCGCGATGTCCATCCCGACCAGGACGTGCGACGTCAGCACGTTCAGCATCGCCAGGACCGGATCACCCGCCGCCACGTTGTCCACGATCAGCAGGGTGTGATCGTCCAGGCGTTCGGCCAGCCGCGCCCGCTGCCGCGCGGAATCGCGGTCGCCCAGGATGTGGGGCAGGTTCAGGGCCAGCGCCAGCGTTTGCAGCAGGCGATCCGGGCTGTCAAACCACCAGATGCGGCGGAATCGCTGGCGCGTCCGTTCGTGAACGGCGACCGTCGCCAGCAGCGCCGTTTTGCCGACGCCCGGTTCGCCGCGCACCTGGACCGGGTGTCCGGCCAGTAAGGGGCGCAGTAAGCGCGCTAAGGCATTAGCGCGGCCTTCCAGGATCGCGGGGCGGGGCGGCGGGACCAGTGACGCACGCGCCGCCTCGATCACGGTGGGAGCCGGGCGCGGATACCAGCGCGGCGGCAGCGGTTCCAGCGGCAGTTCGGGCACGGGTTCGGGCCGGTCCAGCCGGAACGGGGCGGCATTCAGCGCCGCCGGGTCCTGCTCGACCGGAAAGGCCAGCAGGGTTTCCGTCAGGGTCAAAAATTCTTCCGTGCGGAAACCGGGCAGCGCCGGGGTGAATTCAGGTAAGGTGTGTGTTTGATCGGTCATGGATGGAATTGTAGTGTCTGGGGTGGGGTTGTGCAACTGATCTTTAGAGCATCATGCCAGAGAACTGAACTGCTGGTGTAACTGGCGGAACGCCTTCGGCGGAGCATCCGTATTCAAATGCTGCCGGATTTGCTGCGCACATTCCTCCGGACTATTCCTGGCGGTATCTACAACGAGATCAAACACACCATGCTGGTACACACCGTCATAAAACACACGTGCTCCTCCTCGAAGTCGATTTTCGGTTCGCTCTTGTTCGCGTTTTTCGGCCACATCCAGCGGGCAATAAACGCTTATGAACCAAACCGGTAGTGGGTGGAATACCTCCGCCGCTACCTGCAACATGCGTCGATCATGCAGCACGACATCCGCAATGAGATCATTACCGCTGGCAGACCAGGCAGCCATCGCGCGGTACATGCCGGTTACCCACTGTAGCGCCAGCGGGCCAATATGCAACTCGGCAAACTGGCGCTCGCGAATCACAACCCGCCAACCCTCAAACTGGGTTGGTTCCGTGCCATCACCGTAGATCAGCAGGTTCTTGGGGCGGTTGGGGTGCAAAAACTGGTCATTGCCCAAATGCAAATACGGTTTGTCCAGGCTGCTTTGCAGCACTTTCGCAAGGGTCGTTTTCCCTGCGCTGGATGTCCCATTGAGCAGAATAACATTCCCCGGTTCCACCTGGTTTTTCCTCCTCCCCGTCTCAAAATCCACTATCCATAGCCCCCACTCACAGTTCCTGTCGTCTCCCGGTATGGGTTACGCGGCTCCGGCAGTTCGGCCCCGAAGGATGTCGCAAAACGCGCCGCCATCTCCAGCATAGCGTCCAGCGGCGCGTCCCCGTCGATGGCGATGAACCGTTCCTGCACGATGAACACCACCAGATTCGGCCCGCCGCCCCCGCCGGAAAGGTCCACAATCGCGGTATCGACGCTGCCGGTCGTCCAGATTTGCGTGCCGGGCTTAAATTCCAGGCGGTTGACCGCCAGCCACTCGCCAATCGTCACGTAAATGGTGGGCGATTCGGTGATGCGGATCAACCGGCCTTCGCGGTTGTAGTACAACATTTGCGCCACCGTCCCGCCGGACGGCGCATTGTACGCCACGAATTCTTCGCTGACGGCGTTGGAATCCAGGCCGTACACGCTGTCCAGTTCGTACCCGTCCGGCGCGCCGCGCGGCGTGATCGGGGCGAAGGGCAGATCGACGGTGCGAATTTCCTCGCGGATATTGTACTCGGTCTGGTAGAAGGGATTCAGGCCGCGTATGTCTTCGGGATCGGTGACGGCTTCGACCTGCGGCGGGGCGAAGTCCGCCGCGTTGATGTTGTACCACACGCCGGACGGATCGCCTGCCGCGTCCTGCACGGCATAGGTATAGCGGGCGGTCGCGCACCCGGCTTCGTTGGGCGGGCGCGTCAGGTTGAGCACCACCAGATAAGTATGTTCATACGCGCCGAAATCGACCGTCACCGAGCGCCCCGCCGGGTAAATGTCGGCAATCGTGCCGTCGCGCACGCCGACCAAAATTGCCTCCACGCCGTCGTCGGGGCTGTCCAGGGTAACGGTGTAGGTGCCGCCGGTCAGGTTCAGACCGATGTAGTCCATCGCGTAACGCTGCACGCCGTCCGCCGGAGTCCACTCGCCGGGACCGTCCACCGCTTCTTGCAGCCGCGCCACCGGGTAAGCGTACCCTTCGGCAAAATCGCGCAGCAGCACCTTGATGGCAAACCGCCGTATTTCGTCGGCAAAGGTGGTGCCGCGCGCCGCGAATACCTCGTCAAACGGGCCGTAGCCGGTCTGGTCCCCGATGGCGTACCAGATATCGAGCACGATACCGGGGCCGTAGTGTTCGGACAACATCTGGTTAAAGACCCACATGCCGTACCAGTGCAGGCCGTTCTCTACCCGGTTCACGCCGCCGTAGCGCAGCATACAGGTATCGGGTGACTTGAAGACCGCGCCCGCCGATTCCAGGTTGTCGCGCAGATGCGGGAACACCTGCGTTTCCATCCAGTTCGCGGTCGCTTCGTACCACCAGTTCATGACGTGCCCGCCGTTGATGGCGATTTGCAGCATGTGGTTGAATTCGTGCGCGGCGATGATGCGCAGCCATTGGTCCGCAGGCCATATCTTGAGGCCCGCCGGGGGATTGGGGTCGATGTAGTCATTGTCCAGCACCAGGTAGCCATACGCGGCCCGCGACTCGTGGCGCGGCGTGGCGGGATTATCGCCCACGAAGCCGCCGTCGGGCGAAACGTACCCGCCCAATCCCTGGCTGAACAGTTCCATCAGGTAGACGTCGAACCGCTCGTCGCCGCCTTCGCCCCGGTCCGGGATCGGCGCGGGCCAGCCCAACTGGTCCACCTC
>JAFGTJ010000533.1 GCA_016934195.1 Anaerolineae bacterium
GGGGATAGAGGTAAACCAAAAAATGCAAAGGTAGAGGGAACATTTTGCCCCCGCTGAACGTAATAGAGTTATAGACACTGCGCAGCAAGCCGCGCAGTTCTGACGCGGCTTGCATCCTCGGTCGGGTCATGTACACTTGAGGCCACAGCAACGGCAACAACACAAGGATACGACAGCGTGGACAGTCAACTGATCGGCCAGACCCTCAACGGCTACCTTGTCCGCTCGGCGCTCGGCGGCGGCGGGATGGGCCGCGTCTACCAGGGATTGGACGTCGCCACCCAGACCCCGGTAGCGATCAAGGTTCTGCTGCCCGAATTTGCCGAAGACGAGCAGTTCCGCACGCGCTTCATGCGCGAAGCCGAACTCATGATCACGCTGCGTCACCCGTACATCACCCCGGTGTACACTTACGGCCCCTGGAAAGAATTTCTGTATATCGTGATGAAACTGGTCAAGGGACCGTCGCTGGAACGCATCCTGCACAAGCACCAGTTTTCGCCGCTGACCGCGTGGCAGATCATACGCCCGGTCACGGAGGCGCTCGGTTTTGGGCACGAGAACGGCGTGCTGCACCGCGATATGAAAACCGGCAACATCCTGATCGAACCGCGCGGCGAAGGCAATCACGTTTACCTGAGCGACTTTGGATTGGGCAAACGTCCCGGCCTGGATACGACCCTCACCGCGTCGGGCATTTCGGTCGGTACGCCGGAATACATGGCTCCCGAAGTGGCGATGGGCCATCCCGCCGATCTGCGCGCCGACCTGTACTCGGTGGGCGTGATTCTCTACGAACTGCTGCTCGGCAAGCTGCCGTTCCGGGGCAACAACCCGCAAATGACGGCGCTGGCGCACGTCGATAACCTGCTGCCCATGCCGCGTATGCTCAATGCGCGCTTTCCACGCCGCCTGGAAACCGTGATCGCGCGCGCACTGGACAAAACCCCCGACGCCCGCTTCCAGTCTGCCGCCGAACTGCGCGACGCCTATTATGAAGCGGTCAAGGCGATGGATGATGACGTGCGCCGCGCCGTGTATTGGCCGGAGTAGCCCCTATCCCCCCGGCCCCCATACCGGTATCCGGCAGAAGCGTAAAAAAAGAGGCACCGCGTCGGGGGTGCCTCTGGTGATTCATTCAAATGGTGATCCGCATCATCCCCGGTAGGGACGCAGCCCGTATTGATCGATGACCTGCGGTTCGGTCATCAGGCTGTCAAGCTGGTCGCTTTGCAGCCGTTGGAACAATTCCATAAAACCGTGCGGCTTCACCATGAATACGTCACAGCCGTGCTCGAACGCTTTCGCCATCAATGCGCGTTCGTCCAGCATGGTCGCCATGACGATGCACGCTTTCGGGTAACGCTCACGCAGTCGGCGCACCAACTCCACGCCTTTTATGTCCGGCAGGTGGTTGTCTACCGCCAGCAGGTGAATGCAGTCCATGCGCGCCGAAATTTGCAGCGCTTCCTCGCCGGTCGATGCCCCGGTCACGTCCATTTGGGCCTGTTCCAGCAGCCGCACCAGAAAATCGCGGTTGGCCGGTTCGTCGTCGATCACCAGCGCGACCCGGCGGGTGACTTCCGCGCAAGGGTCCTGGGTTTTTTCCGACCCGGCGGAGGTCTCTTTGGTTGTTGCGACTGCCTCGGCGGACGGGGCCGCCGCAGGCGCTTTATCTTTCGCCGGTTCAGGCACCACCACCGGCACGGGCGCGGACGCGCTGCCCTGCGCCGGTTCGGTTGGTTGGGCCGTCCCAGGATCGGCGGGCGTGTGATTCTGGACCGGCTTTTCAGCCAATGGAACCATCACAGGAGCCGATCCCGACATCGGGAAGCTGGCCCGGACGACCTGGAGTACAGGTTGTTTGGTTTGCACCTGATCGCTCATGCTGATGTTCCCTCAACCGGTTGTTCGGATTGAGACGCGGGTTTGGTGCCGTTGGTGCCGCTGCTGGCCTGAATCGGAGCCAATGCAGGGCTGGATGGTTTCGCTTCCGGTGTTGCTTCCGGCGGTGTTTCGGCCTGTGGTTCTGCCGCTGTCCCGGCTTCCCCCTCCGGTTTGACGGCGGCGGCTGCCGGTGCCGGTTTGGACTCCTCAGACCCGGCAGGCGCGGCATTCACCGCATCCACCGCAGGCGCAGCCGGTGCCGGGTGCGCCTCGCCTTCTGCAACTGGCGCGGCGGGGACCGATGGCGCGCTTTTCACAGTGGCAGCCGGAGCCATGTCTGCTCTATGCTCGTATTGCTCGATCAGCGCCAGCAAGTCGGTGATCACCAGCGGCTTAGGCAGATACTGGTCGCACCCGGCGTTGAGAATGCGTTCGCGGTCGCCCATCATGGCGTAAGCGGTCACCGCGACGACCGGGCGCGGGTCCTGGCGCTGGCGCAGCGTTTTGATCACGTCCAGCCCACTGAATGCCCCGGCCAATTCGATATCGAGCAGCACCAGGCTAATCTTGTCATCCTGGGCCAGCATGTCCAGCGCCGTTTCGCCCTCTTCCACGAACAGCACTTCGCACTGCTTGGCGCGCGCCACTCGACCGACCAGCGCCTGGTTTACTTCGTTATCTTCCACGTAGAGAATACGCATAAGTCCATCTCGCTTCAATGTTAGCCGACCGTAGCTTCGGGTTTTTCAGCAGCGGGCGCAGCCGTGATTTCGGAATCCGCCCGGTCCAACGCTTCGGGAGCCAGTTCAACAGCGTCGGCAGCGTCCGGCTTAGGCCCGTTGGTTTCGGCCTGAACCGGAACGTGCAGCGGCAGCGCAATGCAGAAGGTGCTGCCTTTACCCAGAATGCTGTTAAACCACAGCCGCCCGTTCATCAAGCGGATCAACTGCTGCGAGATTGCCAGCCCTAACCCCGCTCCCTGTCGGCCCTTCTTGCGCCCGATGGTGCCCTGCCGGAACTCCTCAAAGATGGTGGCGCGATCCTGGTCGTCAATCCCCAGGCCGGTATCCTCCACCGCGAAGACGACTTCGGGGCCATCGACGTAAACCTTGAGCTTGATGTGGCCCACGTCGGTAAATTTGGCCGCGTTGGAGAAGAAGTTCAGCAAAATCTGCCGGACGCGCAGCGGGTCGCCCATCACCATCGGCAGCGGATCGGGCGCTTCCTGGATCAACTGAATCTGCTCTTTCTTAGCGCCCACCAGCCCGACCGCCGTAGACAGCACGCCCTTGATGATCGGCCCCAGGTCCACCGGCTGGATTTCCAGTTCGAGCTTACCGGCGTCCACTTTCGAGAGGTCCAGAATGTCGTTAATGATGCTCAGCAGGTGCTGGCCGCTGTTCAAAATCTGGCTCATATCCTGCCGGTACTGCGGCGGGATCACCACGCCGTCGTACATGGCCGGGAAGTCGAGCATTGTCTGGCTGAAGCCGATAATAGCGTTAAGCGGAGTGCGCAGCTCGTGGCTCATGTTCGCCAGGAACTGCCCCCGGAAGTGTTTGGCTTCTTCCTCGGCTTTGCGGGCGACTTCCAGTTCTTTGTTGGCCTGCTGGACCTGCTCGGTCAGGGCCATCTGTCGCATGAAGCTTTTTTGCAGCGCTTCGCGGTTGTCAAACAGGGCCTGGGTGGTGTGGCGTTCCTTGCGGTAGTTTTCCAGCGCCCACTCGGCAATCGCGTACAGTTCGCCGCTGACCTGGGCCGAAAGCGCCGCCGCCACGATGGTCAGCGCCAGCGCGAAAATGGTCCCATTGGAGGGATCAAAGGCCCGGTCGGCCACGATGGGGATGAACAATGCTGTTACCAGAACCACCAGCATCGTCAGGAACGTATCGCGCACCGGCAGCAGCAGCCCGACCACGAAGACCAGCAGCGGGAAAACAAACGGCATGTATTCCCGCGTGAAGGTGGTATCGTAGGCCATTGCGATGCCTACTGCCAGGATTGCGCCGAGCGAATAGGACCATACAGCGGGCATGAACCGTTCGGTTGCCAGCAGCCGTCCGGCCAGGATACACCCGGCCCCCACCATCACCGAGGGGAGCAGGTATTCCATCACCGACATATCCCGCCCGCCCTTGACCACGAAAAAGACCCACCAGGTGACGAATGACACGAACAATGTCACTTTCCACAAGATGGCGAGGCGTTCGGCCCGCACCTCCTGCGCAAAATTCATCTGGCTGGGCAGCACATCCGAATCAATCGGGGAGGACGGATTGAGAGCCGCATATGACTCTTCTTGCAAGGGGGGAGCTTCTTGGATTTGCGTCATAGGTAGCCTGCCACATTGAAAGATGGACCGGTTAACGTATTAGATTTAAGTATACCCCATCTTTTTAGCCATCTTTACTTTTCAAACGGATATTTAGCCAAATTCAGGTATCTTTCACAAATTCCAACACCAACAGCAGGTGCAATGTTTGTGTTCCGCTTATTTTTGGCGTGAGGCGCGTTAGGACGCAGGATCACCATGCGTTTAGGGGATTACCTATGTTTATGAATTTTGTAAACAGCGATGATTCAATAATATTAGGACTTTCTCTGTCAGGGGAAAGTGCTCAGGCCGTTGGGCCGGAGGTTGTCGTACCGGGGGTGATCAGGACCGCATGACCACGCGCGCGCCGCGCACACGCAGTTGGCTGTAGACACGCAGAAACGGGGCGACCGATTCGACGGTTGCCACCGCTTCCGGGATCAGGTCGGGATGGTCCACCGATCCCTTGAGCACCACGTTGACGCCGCTCACCGTGATACGAATCGGCTGATCGGCGGTGAAGGTGTTGCGTTTGAGTGCGCGCAAGATCAAATGTCGCAGCCCTTGACGGTGATAGTGCATTCAAGCAGCTCCTTGCTCTATTCCCCTACCTGGATGGCCCGCGTATGCTATGCACTGTATTTTACGTGATTCCAGGTTTTGCACAAGTTGGCACGGCGTTAGATTCGGCATAGATTCCGCCCGAATCTGGCATGAATTCGGCGTGAATTTGGCCCGGCGGGGTGCCCTGGAGAATGGGTCCACGAACAACCTATTGCTGATTTGTGGTGCGTGCGTAACAAACGGCCTCACCCCCCGGCCCCAACGCAACCGCAGGTTGCGCCTCCATTCAAAATGGAGAGGGGGAGATGTGGCA
>JAFGTJ010000534.1 GCA_016934195.1 Anaerolineae bacterium
ACAATCGCGTTGATGATCTTATCGCGCTGGCGGTCGAATTCGTCCGCCGTACCCGCGCCGCGCGAGGTGGGGAAGCCGCCGCCCTGACCGTCACCGTTGAAGTAGTTCAGCACGTTGAACGAGGCGGCTTTCAGGCTGCCGCCCACATCCGGCGGGGAATCGCTGCGCGGGTTGCCGGTCTCGAATTCGATGGGTCCGGCGGGCTGGATGAGGTACATCCCGTAGCGCTGATCGACTATGCCCGTGATCCCCGTCACCGTGTCGCCGTCGCGCAGGCCGTTGTCCGCGCTGAGTCCGCCCGCCGGGTAGCGGGTGGGATCGAGGTTCTGCTGGTTGTTGCCGTCGTCCAGCACGATTGAGCGGAGATTATTTTCGGCCTGGACTGCCAGCGCGTCCGCGCCGGGCCGGGCGATATTGGTCGGTTCGTACAGCCGCCCATCGACCGAGAGCTTGATTTCACCGTAGCGCCCCAGGTTGTACACTTCCGAGACGGTGAGCGTCTGCGGCAGGGTAACGAGCATCCCTTCGTAGGCTTCCCAGTCGAACAGGTCCGCGACCGGCAGTTCGACCTCGACCGGGGTGATACTCACGCCACTGTCGCATATCGTGATTGCTTTCACGCGGCGGAGTTGGGTCAGGTTCGCGCCGTCGGCGGACAGTTCAAAGGCCGCGCCCGTGACGCGCACCACGTCGCCGACTTCCACGTCCACGTTAACCAGCTTGCTGTCGATGAAAATTCCCTCGGATGTCAGGGGATCGGCGTCGGCGTCCGCGTCTTCTTCCTGCATGTAAAAACCGCCGAATTCCGCGATAGTGTCCTGGTAGTCGCCGACCACCACGCCCTCGATGGTGAGTGTCGTGCCGCCGAACGGTGTCCGGTCTTCGGTTCCCTGGACCTCGTGGATCGGCGTGGCCGGATCGCCGCAGTCGCCAAAATCATCCTGCCGGGGCGGGGCGGCTCCCGCGCTGGTGATGGGCAGCGCCAGCGCCAGGACCAGCAGGACCGCCAGCCATAGTTGTTTCTTGAACATGAGCATTTTCCCCTTGTGTAAAAATATACGAATATGGTTTGATCTTACTGCTGCGGGGGTGGGATGGCAAAGATTTGAGTTGTTATCTCCCGAAAACGTCAGGTTGATTTTTGATCCAACCGCCAGCCCGCACATCGCCAGTTTCAGCGAGGGGATATGAAATAAGCTGGCCCGTTGTGGCATCCATGAAGTAGAGCACGCGCACCGGACCCGAACAGTTTTCTATTCGCTGCTCGTGTCCGGTATAAGCAAGTGTTGAGCCGTCTGGCGTCCAGGCCAGATTGCATCCCGCCGGACCAGACCCGACAGTCGATAAAGTGCCTGCCTCAACACTGGCAATTTCAACGTTATGATAGGTTCGCCCATTGGGATAACCCGACGCAGTACGGAAGGCGAATTGATCATAGACCGGATTCGGGGTCCATGCTTCAGCCATCATGTCCGCCCGTAGAATTGTCCGTTCGCCGGTATCTACATCGTACCGCACGGTTTGCGATGTCAGGTTGCTTACGTCCGTTTGCGCAAACGTTTCGCCGAGGAAAAAGGTATCGGCATCCAGCCAGCCGGTGTCATAGATTCCCCACCGAAGCGGATAGTCACCGGGAGCATTGGGGGCCTGGATCGCGGTTTGAGTGTAGTTGGTCAATTGGTGGACCGTTCCCTGGACACGATCCAGCAGAAACAGTTCCTTGTCTACGCCTTGCATGGCGACATCGCAGGAGCTAACCAGACTGAGATAGTGCGCGTCCGGCGACCAGCTAAGCTGGCAGATCGTGCCTTCATAGGACATTTGATAGGCCGGGGCGACGGTTTGCGATACGGTGCGGGTTTGTGTCACCCGGTCGAATATGTCAACCTGGGCGAAGCAATCTGTTTCATGACACGCAATTCCGCCGCTTGCCAGATAGCGTGAATCAGGCGACCACGCAACGGCCTGTTGGCGGGTGGGAGTGTTGCTGAGCTTGACGAGTGTATCTCCGGTTACATTATAGACAAACACGTCGGATACCATACTGGACTGGCCTATTAAAAACGCGGTAAAGGCCAATGCCTGACCGTCCGGCGACCAGGCAAGCGGCTGGGGTTGCCCCAATAAGGTCCTTCCGGTGAATTCGTGCGAGAGTCCTAAGATGCCTGCAATGTCCCGTGTTTCACCTGTTGCCACGTCAACCAACCGCAGGGATTGGCCGCCAACATCCGGGATCAAGACGATCCACTGTCCATCAGGACTCACGAGTGCGCCGTATAGCGCTGCGTCATCAGGTAGAGTCGTCATATACAATTGCGTGCTGCGCGTGAGATAGGTTGGATCAACGGCTTTGATGACGACTTTTCCCCTGAGCGGTATCTGGTAGACGTAGGCATAGTGATAGGGCGATGTGTGCTGCGCATTAGCTGGATTGGGATTGCTCTTTTGTCCGGCAAATGTCCCAACCAAAAGTGAGCATAGCAGCATAAACCGAATTGCTTTAATCATGTCTTCTGCACCACCAATAACTCCCGGTGTTCGTTGGTGGCGAACCCGCGCAGCGTCTGTGTGGTGGCGATGATCTCATCTACCTGGGACCAGTGGCGCGTGATATCGAAATCCTCCGGCATGGGGATCGCTTTCAACCAAAAAACGAGCGACTCCACATCACAGAAAAAGTACGGCACGTCGTATTCGGCCCGCACGCGCACGACCAGCCCCATCGACCGGAATTCGTTCGCCCACTCCGCGATCTCCTGGCCCGTGTCGTCAGCGTACAGACCGCCCGGCCCACAGCCGAACAGCGTGCAGATATTGGCCGTATTACGCGCGCCAACCTGCTGCGTGATGAACGTCCCGCCCGGTTTGAGCACGCGCGCGACTTCGGCGGGGTGGGCGGGCGCGTGACGGTTCAGCACCACGTCAAACGACTCGGTGGGGAATTCCAGCGCGGCGGCATCCATCGCCAGGAACTTGACGCGGCACGCCACGCGCTTCTGCAAATTTTCCTCGGCGACGGCTAAATGTTCCGGGTCGGCGTC
>JAFGTJ010000535.1 GCA_016934195.1 Anaerolineae bacterium
ATCGGACTGAGCGGCGGGACCGGCGATGTCAGCGGCCCGCACGTTCACCTTGAGGTCCGTCTGGGCGAAAACAAGTATTTTTCGGTGTGTAATCCGCTGCTGTGGATCGCGCCCTACCAGGGACACGGCATCATCGCCGGACGTGTCCAGAATTCCGGCGGAGCACTGCTGGACGACTGGCTGGTGACACTCAGCCAGGGCGGGCGCGTCGTCCAGACTACCACAACCTACATCAAGCCCAAACAACCGGGCCAGGAACGCGATTGGGCCGTTGTGCCCGATCCCGGCTGGCGGGAAAACTTCGTGATCGGGGACGTGCCCGCCGGGGACTACGAGATCACGGTTAACGTCGAAAACCGCCGCTACACGCGCCCGATCACGGTGCGGGCCGGGACAACGAACTTCATCGAGTTAGGGCCTGCTCTCGCCGCCACGCCCCAACCGGTCGATCCCGGCCAAACAACACAATAGCGGCCCGGTGACAAATTCGCCCAACCTACGATTATCCGGTCATTGGCTTGCGGCGCACCGCGAACCTTTGCCTTTGCCGCATCAATTGGCTACACTGGTATTTGCAGGTTTCTTTGCAGGTCATACTGTTGAAATGCCAAATCGTCGGGGCGTATCGGGTACGCCCTCATTGGATTGAAAAACCATTACGGACGGAGACTCATGAAAACGTATCGAACCTTCCACCACCTGACGCTCCTGGTGATCCTGAGCCTGGTCGTCGGGCTGGCGAGCGCAATCCCAGCCTATGCCCAGAGCGGCGGCCCTGGGCGGCAGTTGTCGGTTGGCGATATCGTCACCGGCACGCTGGACTCGCAAAACTTCGTGCAGACCTTTACCCTGCCCGCCAGCGAGGGCGACACCATCACCATTGACGCCTCGACCGATGTGGCGGAATTGGCGCTCGTCCTGGTCCTCACCGATGAGCGCGGCAATTCCATCGCTCAGGATACCGACACCAACACGCCCACCACCGCCACGCTGCCCGAACTCGTCATCCCCACCAACGGGACGTACTACATTCTGGTTATGCGGGGCAGCGGCGCAGAAGGCACCGCCAGCGGCACGTTTACCCTGAAGCTGAGCGGCACCCAGCAAGTGGGTGGACAGACCGTCGCACTGCTTGGCGGCGGGCTAAACTTCCAGCTTGCCTGGAATGCCGCCGTTAATCTCAACATGGAAGTCCGCGATCCGGTGGGCGGCACCGTCCACGCTTTCAGCCCTGGTTCGCCCAGCGGCGGCATTCTAGACGCCGATGTCAACGGCAACTGCGACGCGGCCACCGCCACCGCCCCCACCGAAACCATCGCGTGGGCAGCGGGCGACATCCCCGCCGGGTCGTATGAAGTCATCATCTATTACTTTGACGGCTGCGCAATCGGCGGATCACAGGTCTTCTCGCTCAGCGTGGACGCCAACGGCGAAGTCCCGCAGACGCTCGTCGGGACGCTGCTGCCCGGCCAACAGTACGTCTCGCGCGTCATTCTGGAATCGGACGGCTCCTGGAGTCTGGTCAACGGCGGTGTCAACGCCGGGTTGGATATCGCGTTATTCCGCACCCAGATCGCCAACGCCGATCCCATCGCCATCGGCAGCACCGTATCCGGCCTGATCACCAACAACGCCCCGGCCCGCGCCTACAAGTTCGACGCGCTGGCCGGAACAACCGTCGATATTCAAGTCCAGGCCCAATCTGGCAGCCTGGACACCTACCTGGTGCTGATCGGCCCGGATAACACGCCCCTGGTCAGCAACGACGACGCCGACGAAAACAGCACCGACTCCGGCATCACACGCAGTCTGGCCGTAGACGGCAGCTATACCGTGCTCGTCACGCGCTACGGCCTGACCATCGGCGGGACCGAGGGCGAATACGCGCTGCTCGTCACCACCGCCGCGCAAGCCGCCGAAATCCCCACCGGGGACGGCACCGTCACCACACCAGAAACGACCACGCCGACCGAAGTTCCGGCCCTGGCCCTGCCCAACGGCGCGATTGAAATCGAACTAACGTGGCTGACCAACGCCGACCTGCAACTGCTGGTCCGTGACCCGGTGGGCGCATCGGTCTATGACGATTTCCCGTCCATTCCGAGCGGCGGCGCGCTGTTTGAAGACGGCAACGTCGGCTGTACCAATACCACCAGCAGCCCGGTATCTTACATCTACTGGCCGCCCAACCGCCTGCAACCGGGCACCTACGAGATCGAGGTGTGGTACCAGAGCACCTGCAACGACATCACGCCTGTGAACTTCGGGCTGCGCGTGGACGTGCTGGACCAGACCATCATCAATACCACCCAGCCGATCAGCGCGGACGCCCGCTACATGGTCACGTTCAAAATCGAAGACCAGACGGCAACTGCCGGACCGGGCGGCTTTTTCGATATGGCGAACGCCAATTCACTCAACTACCAGGCGGCGCTGGCGACCGCGATCCCCATCGACTACCAGCAGATCGTCACCGGCAGCATTACCGAACAGCAGCGTTTCGTGGTCTACCGCTTCGAGGGACAGGTGGGCGATGTCATCACCACCAGCATGAACAACACGGGCGGCATCCTGGACCCGGCCCTGTACCTGATCTCGCCCGATGGTATCCAGATCGCGTTCAATGACGACGTAACGCCCGTAGACAACCCGGATTCCGTCATCAGTGAAATCACCCTGCCCACCACCGGCAGCTACTACATCATTGCCACGCATTACGGCCTGCATGTCGGTGGCACCCAGGGCACCTACGAACTGACGCTGTTCCAGGAATAAGCGGGCCGCGTCACTGCACAGCACGACATGCCATCACGGTATGCAGCAGGGGCGCGCAGTTTGCGCCCCTGATTTCATTTTGATCATTTGAATTTTCGAACAATCTTTGCCCATTTAGAACGTCCGTGCTACAATATGAACTGTCTGGCATCATTAGCAAGAGCAGTTCACATCAGGAGCAGAGTCGCAATGTCAAAAGACCCCAAAGACCCTCGAGACCCCCGCCAAAAGGCGTTGGATAATACCCTGGCCGACCTCATCAAGCGCTTTGGGGATGGAGCCGTCGTCCGGTTGGGCGATGCGCCGCATCTCCAGGTCGAGGTGATCCCCACCGGATCGCTGGCTATCGACCTGGCGCTGGGCGTGGGCGGACTCCCCCGCGGGCGCATTACCGAAATCTACGGTCCCGAAAGTTCGGGTAAAACCACGCTCTGCCTGCATGTCATAGCCGAGGCCCAGGCCAAAGGTGGCACATGCGCGTTCGTGGATATGGAACACGCCCTCGACCCACTGTACGCGGCCAAATTGGGCGTCGATACCGATAACCTGTACATTTCCCAGCCCGACATGGGCGAACAGGCCCTCGAAATCACTGAAGCGTTGGTCCGCAGCGGCGCGGTGGACGTGGTGGTGCTGGACAGCGTGGCCGCGCTGGTCCCGCGCGCCGAACTCGAAGGCGAAATGGGCGACAGCCACGTCGGGTTGCAAGCCCGCCTGATGTCCCAGGCGCTCCGCAAACTGTCCGGCGCGATCAAACAGTCCAACACGGCGGTGCTGTTCACCAACCAGTTGCGCGAAAAAATCGGCGTGATGTTCGGCAACCCGGAAACCACCGCCGGAGGACGCGCGCTGCGCTTTTACGCAAGCGTCCGTATTGATATCCGCCGCATCCAGGCCATCAAGCAAAAGGACGAGGTGGTCGGCAACCGGACGCGCGTCAAAATCACCAAGAACAAGGTCGCCCCACCCTTCCGCCAGTGCGAAGTGGACCTGATGTACGATCATGGCTTCAGCAAGGAAAGCGATATCCTGGACCTGGGAGTCGCAGCCAACGTAATCGAAAAGCGCGGTGCGTTCTACCGCTACAACGACGGGCTGATCGGCCAGGGCCGCGAGAATGCCAAGCAGTACCTGCGCGAGAATCCCGATCTGGCCTACGAACTGGAAATGCTGATCCGCAATTCCTACGACATTATGCCGTTAGGCGCGTTTGCGGGCGGCGAGGACGAGGACTCCGCGTTAGTGCCTGCCGACGAGGATTAAATCCAACTCACCCGTTGGTCTAATTAGCAACTCTGTAGGGGCGTATGATGATACGCCCCTGCTCCTGGAGGACCTGCCCGTGCCCCCCACCATCATTTCCGCCAGCCGCCGCACCGATATCCCGGCGTTTTACATGCCCTGGTTCATAAATCGCCTGGAAACCGGAACGGTCAGCTATCCCAACCCATTCAGCCAGCAGGTATGCACCGTCTCATTGCTGCCCGACGATGTACACAGCATTGTGTTCTGGTCCAAATATTACGGACCCTTTCTGCGCCACATCGACGAATTAGAGCGCCGGGATTACCGCTTTATCTGCCACTACACCATCACGGGCGCACCACGCCAGCTTGAACCACACGTCCCCGATTGGCCGCGCGCCGCGCTGGTCCTGCGCCAGTTGGCCGAACGCACCGATCCCCGCCGCGTCCTGTGGCGCTTTGATCCGATCCTGTTCACCGATCAACTTGATGCCGCGTTTTATAGCGAGCGTTTCCGCAGTATCGCTCGTACCCTGGCCGGAGCAACTGAACGCTGCTATTTCAGTTTTGCCGTATTTTATGACAAGGTTACGCGGCGGCTCCAACAGCAGGGTATCCGGGCCTACGATCCGCTGCTGGACGAAAAACGCGCCCTGGTAGATGCAATGGCCGGGATCGCGGACGAATGCGGAATCACGCTGTACGCCTGCTGCCAGGATGCGCTGCTGGATGATCGCGTCCACAAAGCGCACTGCGTCGATGGTGAGCTGCTGGCCGAACTGTTCCCCGACCGCCCGTTGATCACGACTGCCCGCCCCACCCGCGAGGCGTGCGGCTGTGTCGCCAGCCGCGATATCGGCATGTACGATAGCTGCATCTACGGCTGCGCGTATTGTTACGCCACCCAAAATCACGCCGCCGCCCTGACCCGCCACCGCACTCACGATCCCCACGCCGCGATGCTGATCGCATCCCCTCAACCATAAAAAACAGGCAAAACCGGCGGTTGGCAATCCACCCGCCCTATCCTATAATCGCCAGAACATACGCATACTATGTAATCCACATACAAGAGGCTGAAAAACACCTTATGACCGACAACGTCCCCCAGCCAATCATCCTGCCAGATAACCATGAACCGGCCAATACGTCCTCCGATTCCGGCCCGGCCCATTCCGGCGGCAGCCCGGTTTTCTATGTGGCGCTGACGGCTGTGATCTTCCTGGTCCTGGGCCTGTTGATCGCGTTTGCCGTGCTGAGCGGCGGCGACGATAACGGCGTCAGCCAGGACGAACTACGGCAAGCCGTGCGTGAAGCCGTCAGCACTCAAGTCGCCGCGCTCGCGCCGCTGCAAATGGGCGAAGATGGCAGTCTTAACCAGGACACGCTGGACGATATGATCAACCAGGCGGTCGGCACCCAGGTCGCCGCGCTGCAGCCCACCAATACGCCCATTCCACCCACGCCCACGCCGATCCCGATAGACGTGACCGCCAACGACGATGCCTTCCTGGGACCGGAAGATGCGCCCATCGTGATCGTGGAATTCTCCGATTTTCAGTGTGGCTACTGCGGACGGTGGGCCAACGAAACCCTGCCCCAAATCCTGGAAAATTTCCCCACCGAAGTGAAGTTCGTCTACCGCGATTTCCCGATCTTTGGTGATGAATCGATCCAGGCGGCGATGGCGACCGAATGCGCGGAAGAACAGGACTCCGGCGCTTTCTGGCAGATGCACAACCGCCTGTTCGTGCGTATGGATGCAGAAACCCGCGATCCGCTGAACGGGGATACCCTGACCAGCTACGCAGGCGATATAGGGCTGGACACAAACGCATTCCGCGAATGCCTGGACAGCGAGCGCTACTATGACGAAGTGATCAGCGACGCCCGCACTGCCAGCGCATGGGGATTCGGCGGCACGCCCGGCTTTATCATCAACGGGACGGTCTACCCGTTTGGCGCGCAGCCCTTCGCCACATTTGAGCAGATCATCCTCAGCGAGCTAGCCAAACTGAACAGTTAACCAGCATCTGTCAGATTTTGAACCCGCCGCAAGCCATGCCGTTTCAATGGCAGGGTTTAGGCGCGTTTCTCAAGGACTTCAACCCGCCTGATGTATGTGGCTAAATTTTGCATCGGAGGATGTCGGGCAGAATACGCCACCATCAGGCGTTTGTGTGGTAGACTATCAATGTCAACACTGGGGGGTTTGCATTCCCTTTTCATCCCTTCTATGACAGGATACCGGGCAACAGTGGACGAAACACACCGTTGACCCGCCCGTGAGGAAAGGGTATAATGCGCCCCGATTATCACTCAGACCCCGGTGTTATTCACCACTAGTACCGAAAGTACCGAATAGGAGCACCTCCCATGACTACCGACACTACTGTCCCTACCACCATCGAGGACATCAAACCCAAGATGGAACTGAAGGGCATCGTTCGTAAAATCGAATTGTTTGGCGCGCTGGTGGATGTCGGCGTCGGGCGGTTTGGCTTGCTCCACATCTCCCAAATCTCAGAAAACCATGTCAAAAACGTCGCCGATGTACTCAACGTCGGTGACGAAGTACAGGTCTGGGTGCAGGACGTGGACCGCAAAAAAGGGCGCATCGGCCTCACTATGCTCAAACCACCGGATGTCACCTGGAACGAAATCGCCGAGGGCACGGTCTTCAATGGCACCGTCGTGCGCGTAGAGAAGTTTGGCGCGTTCGTGGACATCGGCGCGGAACGCCCCGGACTGGTCCATGTGTCCGAACTGGCAAAAGGCTACGTGGGCGATCCCAACGAAGTCGTTAATGTCGGGGACGACATTGAGGTCAAGGTAATCGGCATCAACCGGCGCAAAAAGCAAATCGACCTGAGCGTGCGCGCCCTCGAAGAACCCGCTGCCGTTGCCGCCATCCTTGCCGACGAAGAAGAGGACGACGTGCCGACCGCGATGGAACTGGCACTGCGCCAGGCAATGGAAGACTCCGGGATGGAAATGCCAGATCGGGGTCGGGCCAAGAAAACCAAGCGCCGCAACAAGAAGGCCACCAAGCACCGCCAGGAACGCGAAGATATTTTCGCCCGCACGCTTCAGCAGCACGCGAACGAATAATACCCGCTCCACACACAGGTGTCGCGGGCGAATCACTGCCGGACGCAAATGGACTCAGATATACGCTGATCGTTTAATCCGTGTTTATCTGCGTCAATCTGCGTCCGGTCTTTTTTCTACCGCTGCAACGGCAGCAGGAACTTATACAACCGGTACGCCCCTATGCCCAGGCACGCCCCAATAATCACATACGACGTGATGCACCATTGGCACCACGCATCCAGCCGCGCCGCCTCGATCCACGTCAGGTAGGTTTGCAGAATCACGCCAAATAACGCCATCCCGACTACCAACGTCCGGCCATACGTCGCCAACAGTTCGATCTGGTCCTCCAGGATCACCACGCCCATAATCGCGGCATACCCCAGAAACCCCAACACCGCCAGCGGCATTCCCATTGTCGAAGCATACGCGCTCTGCTGGACAGCCGCGCAGTCCATCTTGCCCGAATCCGAGCACACGGTTTCATTCCCGGTCAGTTCGGCCCAGGACATATATCCGGCCACCAGCATCCCCGCGATACACAATACAATCAGTCCCACACGCAGCCAGTCCCACTCCACCGCCGGAACCGCCAGCGATACATTCTTGGATTTTGCGGTACTCACGCGATTGTCACCCTCCATATTTGGTAAATCTTGGCAAAATTTCGACTCACTATCGAGTCCAATTTGCTGTAGAATATATCCTAAACAGGGCTAATTGTCTCCCATACACATTGTTAGGATTTGTTTATCAACACGGTTTATAAGCGACTTGTGCAGGTAGTTCATTGGCGGAAATGGTTTAACATAGGTGACTTAACGTAAACTGGGCCGGGCGGGAAGGCAAACACGATGCAGCACACCATTACACTTGATCTGAGCCGAATCTTCAAGGCCATACCCGAACTGTCACGTAAGGACCGCGCGCTGATCGAACGCGCCTTCCAACGCGCCCATACCGCTCACGACGGCCAGCGGCGCAAATCCGGCGAGCCGTACATTACCCACTGCATCGCCGTCGCCGAAATCCTGGCCGAACTGGGCCTTGATGCCCCGACCATTGCCGCCGGGCTGCTGCACGACGTTGTAGAAGATACCCCCATCACCGTAGAGGACCTCGCCGCCGAATTCAGCCCGCATATCGCGCGGCTGGTCGATGGCGTCAGCAAGCTCACCAATCTTCCTACCGATGTCGAAAACCGGCCCAGTGGCAAGCAGCGCGACCGCGAAATGGAATATCTGCGCAAGATGTTCCTGGCGATGGGCAGCGATTTCCGCGTGATCCTGATCAAATTGGCCGACCGCCTGCATAATATGCGCACCCTGACTCACATGCCGCCCCACAAACGCATCCAGAAAGCCACCGAAACGCTGGAAATCTTCGCCCCCATCGCCAACCGGCTTGGTATCTGGCAGCTTAAATGGGAACTGGAAGACCTGGCCTTCCGCTACCTGGACACCGACCGCTACCGCGAGATCGCGGCCCAGATTCAAGAACGGCGCTCCGACCGCGAAGCCTATATCACGCGCATCACGACCTACATCCAGGACCAGTTCGCCCGTGAAAATCTCAAGGCGGAGATCACGGGCCGCCCCAAGCATATCTACAGCATCTATAAAAAAATGGAGCGCAAGAATCTGCCGTTCAGCCAGATTTACGATATCCGCGCCATCCGTATCATCGTGGACTCCAAGCAGGCGTGTTATCAGGCGCTCGGCATCATCCACAACATTTTCCACGCCATCCCCGGCGAATTTGACGACTATATCTCCTCGCCCAAAGAGAATTCCTACAGCAGCCTGCACACCGCCGTGCTGGATACCGAGGGCAAAACACTCGAAGTCCAGATTCGCACCACCGAAATGCACCAGGAAGCCGAATACGGTATCGCCGCCCACTGGCGTTACAAGGAAAACCGCGCCTCCACGCCCAACGAAACCGCGCTCGAACGCCGCCTGGAACTGCTCCGGCGCATGATGCAGGACGTTCAGGAAAGCGACAGCGGCGACCAGGAAGCCGATGAATTTGTCCTGGGCATGATCGAGCAGTTCAGCAATGAGCGCATCTACGCCTTTACCCCCAAAGGCGATATCGTGGACCTGCCCGACGGCGCTACCCCGATTGATTTCGCCTACCACATCCACACCGAGGTCGGCCACCGCTGCCGGGGCGCGAAGATCAACGGCCAGTTGGTCGGCCTGGACTACTCGATCAAAAATGGGGACCGCATCGAAATTCTGACCGCCAATCGCGGCGGGCCGAGCCTGGACTGGCTTAATGCCGATCTGGGATTTACCCAGACGCGCCGCGCCCGCAACAAGATTCGCCAGTGGTTCAAACGCCGCACCCGCGAACGCGCCATTGCCGACGGCAAGGACCGGCTGGACCGGGAACTGCGCAAGGTCGGCCTGAGTTCGCATTCACGGGACGAGATCGCGCCGCAGGTCGGGTTCAGTCACGTCGAGGACATGGTGGCCGCTATCGGTTACGGCGAGATCACGCCTAGCCAGATCAGCACCCGGCTGCTGGAAGCCGAACGCGAAGCTCGCCAGCAGCAGCAAGAAGAGAAAAAACTCGAAGCCACCGTCGAGCGGCACGAACCCGTCAAGGCGCAGGGGATACGCATCGACGAAACAAGCGGCCTGCTGGTCACACTGGCCCGCTGCTGCAACCCGCATTACGGCGATGAGATCGTCGGCTTCATCACGCGTGGCAAAGGTGTCACCGTCCACCGCGCCGACTGCCACAACCTGCTGAATACCAATGAACCGGAACGGATCATTAACGTCAACTGGCCGCCCAGCGACGAACAGCCCTACTACCCGACCCCGGTCGTCATTATCGCCTACGACCGCAAAGGTCTGATGCAGGATATCGGCGCGGTCATCGCCGACGAAAACATCAATATGACCAATGTGAACGTCAGCACTCGCCAGAATATTGCCACGTTTTCATTGACGCTGGAAATTCAGGATATGAAGCAGCTTACGCGCATCCTGGCAAAAATGGAACGGCTCCCCAATGTGCTCGAAGCGGTCCGCCGCGCCGCCCCCTGATCCACTTCTTATCCCAAAACGTGAAGAAAACAGTAATCTTATCCGCTATATCGCAGGATACTCGCCGGGGTTTGAACAATTTTCGATATCCAGACCAACCGGACTGATGAGTTGTGCTCTGTTTCTCATGCGTGTATAATGCTATCAATAAACGACGCTCTAACAAAACCGCCAAAAACCTGTTGTCTAAATAGACAGTCCCTGACTTTTCAAGATGGAGTCCCCCACGATGAATAAGCTAGATTCGTTTGAGCAAGCGCAAGAACAATTAGCCGCTTTACCTGCCGATATCGCCCTCGCTATTCTCCACCCCGATTTTCACGGTCAGCACCGCCTGTTCGCGCCGTTACTACGCCGGGACGGTGTCACTACCCTGTTTTTGTCCGTCTCTGCTCCCGGAACCTCCCTGGCGAACCTGCTCGCCGATCTGGAACAAACATTCGCGGCGCAGCTTGGCATCACGCCGCCCAATTTGCCCGCCGATCCCGAAGCCGCCGCGACCGCCGTGCTTTCGCTCCTGGCAGGACAGGGCAGAGTCAACCTGATCCTGGATGCCTACGACCTGGTGGACCAGGACGAACTGGACCCCTTTATCGCCGCGCTGGTCCGGCAGTTCCCGGTAGGCCAACGCCTGATTATAGGCGCGCGCGCGCTGCCCATGACACTGCTTGAACGTTCCGACGTGTATGGCAAAGCCGCCCTGCTCCCGGTGCACCCCGACAAAATGCTGCTGGATTATGTCCAATCGGTTGAGAAGACCGTGTTGGAAGTGCGCGCCCTGGGACCGGGCCGCGTGCTGATCAATGGACGGCTGATCGATCACTGGGATGGCGTGCTGCCGCGCACCCTGTTCTTCTATTTCGTGGATCGCGGCATGACCACCCGTGACGAGATTTTCCAGACCTTCTGGCCCAACCTGAGCACCCGCGAAGCCACCAACGTTTTCCATGTCACCAAGCGCAAGATCAGCGAGATTCTCGGCGCGGACCTCACCGTGTATTGGTCCGGCTTCTACCGCATCTCGCCCGACCTGGAACTGCATTACGACGTGATCAAATTTGCCGAAGCGGTACAGAATGCCGCCGTCGCCAGCAACGAAGACGCAATCCGGCTGCTGCAAAACGCCATCGCCATCTATAACGGCCTTTTCCTCAGCACCATGACACAGGATTGGGCCGCCAATCGCCGCGAAGAACTGGCAACCAACTACGCCGAAGCCCTGGCCGGATTAGCCCGCATTTACAAACAAGAGGGGGCCAATCTCAACGCGCTGGGGTACTTCCTGCGCGCCGCTGCTGCCAGCCCGCAGCGCGAAGACCTGGCGCGGGCCATTATGGAACTGTATCACGAACTGGGCAAGCCCCGCGATGCTCTGGACACCTACGAACGCCTGGTGATCAATCTGCGGTCCTCGCTTAACGTGGAACCCGGCCCACAAACGCTGGAACTGGCCGACATGATTCGCGCATCGCTTTAATCCGTTGCCTCAACCATAGGGGACGCAGATAAACACGGATACACGCTGATTTGTGTTTCGATCTGTGTGTATTTGTGTCTATCTGCGTCCTGTTTTAAAGATCACAATCACTTCTTTTTCTTCTTTTTGGGCTTAGACGTCGCATCCTGACTCGCCTCAAACGAGAGGTCCAACCCGCGTTCCAGCGCGTTCACCACCGTTTGCAGCACATATACCCGCGCAAACAGCTTGTCATTGGACGGAACCACCGTCCAGGGCGCAATCGTAGTGCTGGTCTTCAGCAGCATATCCTCAACCGCCGCCACATAGTCGCCCCACTTCTCACGGTTGCGCCAATCCTCGTCGGTCAGCTTCCACGACTTGTAAGCCGTGTCGCGCCGCCCTTCAAAGCGGGCCAACTGCTCCTCCTGGCTGATGTGCAGCCAGAACTTGACCAGGATAGTCCCATAATCAACCAGTTTCCGCTCGAACTGGTTGATCTCGCGGTAAGCGCGCCACCATTCGTCCTCGGACGCAAAGCCCTCAATCCGTTCCACCAGCACGCGCCCGTACCACGTCCGATCAAAAATGGCGATCTGCCCGGCTTCCGGCAGCCGCCGCCAAAAACGCCACAGGTAATGGTGTTCCGCGTCGTCGCCCTTTGGCGCACTGATGGCGTGAACCACGTAACCGCGTGGGTCCAGCCGCTCCGTCACGCGCCGGATCGCGCCGCCCTTCCCCGCCGCGTCCCAGCCCTCGAAGGCCAGGATCACCGGGCGCTGCTGTTGGTACACCTGGAAGCCTAACTTTGACAGCCGGACCTGTAATGCGGTCAGCCTGGTTTTATAGTCTGCCGGGGTCAGGCATTGGGTCAGATCAATCGTTTCCAGCATTGGCCTCATCCCCTATTGCTTCATCGTTTACCGCCTCATCCCCTATTGCTTCATCGCCCATCGCCTCGGCCTCACTGATCACGGGCGGCACGGCGTCCAGCTCGTTCAACCGGACCTCCATCGCGTGGATCAGCGTCCGGTAGACCTTATCCAGCATGAACCAGCGATCCGTCGCTTCCACAATCGTCCAGGGACCAAAGCTGGTATCGGTGCGCTCCAACATCTCCTCGTAGACCAGCAGCCACTCATCATAGCGCTTGTGACGTTCGCGGTCCTCGTCCAGCAGCCGCCAGGATTCCAGCGGGTCTTTCTCGATCTTTTTGAACCGCCGCGCCTGCTCCTGTTTCGAGATATGCAGGAAAAACTTGACGATCACATACCCATCAACCGAGATCAGGCGCTCGAAATCCACGATATCATTGAACGCCCGCATCCGGTCGCGTTCCGAAAGACCGTGCTCCATCGGCTCGACCGAGACACGCCCGTACCAACTGCGGTCGAAAATCGCCATGTGCCCGTAATTGGGAAGTTTGTTCCAGAAGCGCCACAGCCAGGGACGCTTGTTCTCATAGGTGCGCGCCGCCCGGACCGGCCAGACCGTGAAGCCGCGCGGGTCCAGCCGCGACGTGAGTGTCTGGACACAGGTCCCTTTTCCGGCAGCGTCCCAGCCCTCAAACACAACAATCGTCGGCATCCCCACATCGAACGCCGCTTTTTCGAGGTCATAGAGCCGCTGGCGATGCGCGGATCGCCGCGCCCGCCAGTCTCCCTTGCTCAGCTTGTGGTCCAGGTTAACAATCTCAAGCAATGCCATGTCTCCTTTACAAAATCTATTTGTGATGAGTTTGGAGTTGGGAGTTTTAAACCGGGCGAAACACGTTCACCGACTCACAACCCACCA
>JAFGTJ010000536.1 GCA_016934195.1 Anaerolineae bacterium
CGCAGCAGACCCTCGCGCAGCTTGGGATGCAGCGGCATATGGCGCAGCGGCAGGCCGATCAGGTCCCGCGTGCGGATACTGAACAGGCGCTCGGCGGTGGAGTTGATCAGGTCAATATTGCCGAGATGGTCAGTCGCAATAATCGCATCACCGGAAGAATGCAGCACCGCGCTCAGGCGGCTGGACTGCTCACGGGTGCGTTCGTATAAACGGGCATTGTCCAGCGCCACACCGACCTGATCGGCAATAGCGCGCAGCATGGCGATCTCTTCCTCGGAAAATTCATAGGGCTGGTGGTCCATCACGCTCAGGATGCCCACCACGCGGCCCTGCGCGTGCATGGGAACCAGCACCATCGCCTGGACGCCTTCGTCGGCAAATTCCGGCACGGCCAGCCGGGGATCATCCGTGAGATCGCCCGTGACCAGCACGGTATCGTCGCGCACCACAGTCCCGGACATACCCACGCCCAACGGAATCCGCATCGGCGGACTGACAAAATCAATGTTCAGGCCGCGCTGGGCGCGCAGCACCAGGTCGCCCGCGTCGTCGTCTACCAGGCTGATAGCCGCCGCCCGGACGCGAATAACGCTCAATACCGATTGGAGCGCGGTTTGTAATGTCACGTCGAGGTTAAGCGACCGGCTGACAGCGGAAGCCACTAAATTAATGGCGGCTAGCGGTCCCATGTGTTCCTCGTGTGAGGAATCAGGAAACGGCGGATCGATGGGCCGGGGTGAGCTGGAGGACATGCGCGGCTCGATCAAAAAATCTCCCTGGTACAGACCTGCCTAAATCAACAACTGTTTCCAGTATAACTGTTCCGCGCCGCGCCGGGCGTGAATTTTATATGAATAACAGTAAAAGGCTCACTAGTAGCTACAAAATACCCAGTGCCGCCGAAATCGCCAGCGCCAGCAGCAGGATGGTCCACAGCAGGACCCAGGCTGTCAGGCGGCCACTCTCTTGCAGCGGCGTCAATCCCGATTCCTGGATTTCGACCTGGCCTAACAGGTCCACGCGCACATCCAGATTGCGCATTCCGCGCGTCAGCCGCACCGAATTCACGCCGCGCGCGAAAACGTTCCAGCCGTCCGCGAGGTAGGGTTCGAGCGCCCGGTCGAGAATGGCGTCCGCTTCGTCGGGGGGAATCAGTTCGATACCCGGTTCATTGTCTGGTTTGACAGCACCGGGTTGGGGGGATTTATCGGGTAACATTTTTTCTACTCCAGGCCAATTTCACGGTATAGTTTAAGGTCGAATGTCCATCTGCTACAAATCTGCTTCGGAGTACACAAAAGCATGTCGTATAAACGTAAACGCAACCGCCAGATCACCCGAATCGTCGGATCGCTGATCGGCATAGTCCTGGTATTTACCTTCGTGCTCAGCCTGCTTAACATTGACTCAGCTAACAATAACAGCCCGGATGATTTTCCGACAGTCACGCCGTATGGGACGCCCGTGCCACTGCCCACCAATACGCCTGTGATCATCCCCACCCCGAACCCCGATCCGCAGTTGGTCAGCGGCCCGGTGTATGTGCATGGCAGCGGCTATTTTCAGGCGATTCAGCCTGTCGGAGAAGACTGGATCGTCAACGAGAATCCCGGCGGGGCCAGCACGTTCGCCAGCGTTGCGATCCAGAATCTCAAGTGGCTGGCGGTCATTTTGCATGAAGTCCAACCGGGCGTCGAATACGAAACGTTCGACTCGCTCAGCGAAAATTACCTGACCACCGCTTACTTTGCCAATGTCTGGTCAGAATACGACAGTTGGCGCGAAACCGGTCGCACCGTCACCGGAAACGCCGTAACCGTCGATTTTGCCCTGGTGCTGACCGAAAACGATTACCTGGGCCAGACGATCATGTGGTTGGACAACGGCTGGCTGTATTCGACGCGGCTGGTGACTCCGGCCAATAATCCCGATCTGCTCGCGCTGCTAGCCGACCGCGCGTTGAGCGCATTCAAGGGCTACCACGATCTGCAAGACCTGCCGCAAACGTGGCCGGTGTACCTGGACCGGGAACTGGGCTACCTGATCAAACGCCCGTCCTACTGGCGGGCACTCGCGGGAGATGTGGGCCGCCCGGTGACGTTCAGCAGTTCGCCGGAAAATGCCGCGCAGCGTGTGCGTATCTGGACCGAACCGGATCGCCCGCTGGCATCCGAGGAAGACGTTACTGCATGGCTGGCAAAGGCCGATCCGGTCCGCGAACCGCTGGCGATCACGGAAACCGTCCGCGAAACCGGCAGCGGGTACACGGTAGCGTACACGTACCGCGACACCAAAGGCGATCCGCACAGCGGCCTGATCACGCTGCTGAATGACGCAGCAGGCACGCTGTACGCCGCCGACTTCCAGGCCGAGTCGCCCGGTATCAACCTGTTGGACGAGATCGAAGGGCTGTCCGCCCTGGATATCGAGGCCCGCAACGCGGTCGCCAACGGCTTTATGATCCTGCCGCCGGAAGCGCGCGCCGATTCGACACGTTAGACTCGACCACCCCGCACAACAAAAAAACCGCCAGGAAATATTTCCTGGCGGTTGGTATGGCGTGCCTGGGGGGATTCGAACCCACGGCCTCTTGTTCCGTAGACAAGCGCTCTAATCCACTGAGCTACAGGCACATGTAACTTGTGGGTATGATAGCACAAGCCCGGATGCTTGACAAGAGTTTTTTTGGGCGCACATTCTGGTAATCGTGCGATAGTTTTATTGCAAACGCTGTGTACATCTTCTATAGTTGAGACGCTGGATAAACGAGTCGAGAAGGTAGTTTTCATGGCAGCACAGACAGATAATCCGCCCCGGCAAATACCCATCGCCGGGGTCCGGTTCTTTGAAATTGGCAAATTGTACCATTTCAGTCACGCGCATTTGCCCGACCTGCAAGTCGGTGAATTTGTGATTGTCGAAACGACGCGCGGGCAGCAGATGGGCCAGGTGATGAACCTGCTCGACGGTGGCGCGGACGGCCACCCACGCGATTATAAGCCCATCCTGCGCAAAGCCACCCCGCAAGACCTGATGCAGCAAAAAAACTGGCAGACCCGCGAACCCGAAGCCCTGATCACCTGCCGGGAAAAAGCAGCGGAATTGGGTGGTTTTGAGAATGCGAAGTTCGTTGCGGCGCAGTATAACTACAACGGTACGCTGCTTACGTTCCTGTTTAGCGCCGAGGACAAGCTGCACACAACCAAGCTGCGGTCGGCGATTCAGCGCAGTTTCAAGGCTAAAGTGGAATTACGGCAGGTCGGGCCGCGTGACGTGGCGAAATCGCTCGGCGGGATGGGAGCCTGCGGGATCACGCGCTGTTGCAGCACGTTTTTGACCGATTTCAGCCCGATCTCGATCAAAATGGCGAAGGCCCAGGGCATTTCGCTCAACCCGTCCGAGATTACCGGGATGTGTGGGCGGCTGCGCTGCTGCCTGCTGTACGAATACGAGCAGTATGTGCAGGCGCGCAAAGAACTGCCCAAGCGCAACAAGCGCGTTGGCACGCCGCTCGGTGAAGGCAAGGTGATCGACGTTCACCCACTGCAAGACGCCGTATCGGTGCTGATCGAAGATACCCGGCATCTTGTCCAGCGCGAAGACCTGATCCCGATGGAGGAGTGGGAAGCGTTCAAGGCCGCTGCCGCTGCCGACGCTGCCGCCGAAGCGGAAATCGAGGCCCAGGCCGAAGCGGATACCGAAGCAGAAATAGAGCGTCGCAGAACCACCCGCCAGTCATACAGCAGGCCGCCGCGATCCAGTGCGCCGCGATCCAGTGCGCCGCCATCCGATGACGCAGCAGAGCGCCCGGATCAGGAGAAAGACGACAGCGCGTCGCCTTCATCACGCGGCGACCAGTCGAGCCAACGCCGGGGACGCGGTGGGCGGCGGCGGGGCAGATCGCGGCGGAGTAAGCGCCGTTCTACCCCAGACCAGGGTAATCAATCTAATCAATCCAAACGGGACGATTCATCCATATGAGTGAGCAGAACGACCAGAATCATGTCCAACGGGTGATGGGTATTTTCGCCCACCCCGACGATCCGGAATTTTTTTGTGGCGGCACGTTCGCAAAGTGGGCTGCCGAAGGCCGCCACATCACGTTTGTGCTGGCAACCAGCGGGGATAAGGGCACCAGCGACCGGGCTATTTCCCCGCAGCAGTTGGTCAATATCCGCGAGGCGGAAGAACGCGCCGCCGCTACCCGGCTGGGCGTGCAGGACGTGATTTTTCTGCGCTACCCGGACGGCGAACTTCAGCCCACGCTGGAACTGCGCCGCCAGTTGACGCGCCTGATCCGCCTGAAACAGCCGGATATCGTCGTAACCAACGATCCGACGGCGCGCTGGTATGGCCGGAATTACATCAACCATCCCGATCACCGGGCGATTGGTGACGCGGCGCTGGATGCGGTTTTCCCGGCGGCGCGCGATCACCTGAATTTCCCGGAACTGTACCGCGAGGAAGGGCTGGAACCGCACAAGGTCCGGCACGTTTACCTGTGCGGCACGCATGAACCGACCGACAAAATCGACGTGACCGGTTCGCTGGAAACCAAGATCGCCGCGCTGCACGAGCACAAGAGCCAGATCAAGGATATGGACGAGATGGCCCGCCGCCAGCGCGAGAACGTCGATCCCGACTTCGCGGCAGACGGCCCGCGTTATACCGAATCGTTCAAAGTTTTCGAGTTGAGATAAGCTGTCAGTGGTCAGCCGTCAGCTAACAGCTTATTGGCCCGCGCTAAAAGCTAATGGAGAAGCCAAATAGAATTCACATGATTATAACGGGTAGGGGCGCTGCTTGCCGCGCCCTGGGCGGAGCAAGCGCCCCCCCTACGATTGTGCGATGTTGAAATGGTTTCCCCATAAAAGCTAACGGCTGAAAGCTGAAACGCTGATCGCTGACGGCTCAGAATTACGGAGCAAAACACCCTTGCCGGATTTTAAAACACGTATCGGCCAACGTCAGGCCGAGTGGATCGCGCTCCGGCGCGACCTGCACCAACATCCCGAACTGGGATTCGAGGAACTACGCACCGCCGGGATCGTGGCCGGACGGCTGAATGACCTGGGGCTGGAAATCCAGACCGGGATCGGCAAAACCGGCGTGATCGGTCTGCTGGAAGGCGACCACGACGGCCCGACGGTCCTGGTGCGCGCCGATATGGATGCGCTGCCGATCCGGGAAGAAAATCA
Organism: Anaerolineae bacterium; assembly: GCA_016934195.1. Classification (GTDB taxonomy): domain Bacteria; phylum Chloroflexota; class Anaerolineae; order Aggregatilineales; family Aggregatilineaceae; genus JAFGTJ01. The sequence goes on from JAFGTJ010000536.1 coordinate 5,199, forward strand.
GGTGGATTACGCCTCGCAGACGCCCGGCAAAATGCACGCCTGCGGCCACGATGGGCATACCACCATCGCGCTAGCCGTCGCCGAACTGCTGAGCGCGCACCGTTCCGAAATCGCCGGGCGAGTCAAGTTCGTATTCCAGCCCGCCGAAGAAATTGGGCGCGGAGCCGACGCCATGATCCGCGACGGCGCGCTGCGCGATCCGGTTCCCGACGTGGCACTCGGTCTGCACGTCTGGAACGAAGCCCCGGTCGGTATCGTCGGGCTGGTCGATGGCGGCATGATGGCGGCGGCGGGCGACTTCTCGATCACGGTTCAGGGCAAAGGCGGGCATGGCGCGCTGCCTCACATCGCTCATGATCCCGTTGTCGCGGCCAGCCAGATCGTGCTGGCGCTGCAAAGTATCGTGAGTCGCAACCTGGACCCGCTCGAAACCGCCGTTGTTTCCGTGACCGAGGTGCGGGCGGGCGATTCGTTCAACGTGATCCCGTCCGAGGCACGGCTGCGCGGCACGATTCGCGCCTTCAGCAAAACCGTGATGGCGCAGCTTGAAAGCCGGATGCGCGAGATCGCGGACGGTGTGGCCGGGGCGATGGGATGCAGCGCGACGGTCGCCATCGAGCAGTTAACGCTGCCGGTCGTTAATGCGCCGGAAGTCAATACCCGGTTACGCGAAGTGTTCACCCGCGTGGCTCCACACATCACCCTGGTTGATAATCTGCGCACGATGGCCGCCGAGGATATGTCGTATTTTCTGGACGCGGTGCCGGGAACGTTTTTTTTCGTGGGATCGGCTAACGCCGAGCGCGGCCTGAATTACCCGCACCATCACCCGCGTTTCGATTGGGACGATGAAGCCGTGATCCCGCTGGCAGTCGAACTGCTGGCGGCGGCGGTGGCGGCGTATGTTTTGCCGGACTAAGACTATCGAAGTGGTTGGTTGTTGGTGATTGGTTCCAGAATGACAGACCAGCGCCAGGCAGGATTTACCACTAACTAAAAACCGAAGACTAATGACCAATCACTGAGTAAAACCAGCGGATTACACCATGCCGAATCTCAACATTTTTAAATGGCTCAGCGGGAAAGGCTGGCTGGTGCTGGCCGGGGGCGGCTCCTGGGAATCCGAGGATGCCAGCAGCATCCAGGCTAAAGTCCTCAGCCATACGCACTCGCAAGGCCCAATCGCCTACATCTGGGCCGCCAACGATATCGATACGGCGGACCGTCACATGGACGCGCTGCGCGAGATCGGCGCGCGCACCGGCTATCCGGTGGACATCCTGACCGAAACGGACGATACCCTGTTCCGCGAACTGGGCGAGGCGGGCGTGATCATCCTGGGCGACGGGCCACATCTCGAACCGCTGCACGATGCCCTGATCGGCGTGGCGCTGCGCAGCATTCAAGAAGCGTTCAACCGGGGCGCGACGGTGTACGCGGTCGGCCAGAGCGCGGCCTTGTTCGGCGCGTATGCGCTGCGCGGCGGCGACATGCTCCCGGCGTTTGGGTGGGTGTCGAAGGCCATGATCCTGCCCGGTTATACACCCGAACGGGCCGGGGAACTGCGCGCCGCCGTTGCGTTGCGCCCCGACAGTTTCGGGTTAGGGGTGGGCGAGGGCGCGGCATTGGCGCTCGGTCC
>JAFGTJ010000537.1 GCA_016934195.1 Anaerolineae bacterium
CGGCAAATTACCCATCGGTTGCCTGCCTAACGCTGTCTGGGGAAGGGGCCACTTGCCCTCTCCTCTAATTGTGAAGTTTAACTAATGACTAACAACAAGGGAGCATTTTTTATGAAAACGATTCGTTATTTCGTGCTGGTGCTGGTGGTGCTCGGCCTGGTTCTGGCCGGGACCGCCCAGGCCCAGGAACAGGGATTGCAGGTCTGGCTGGTGCAGACCCACGAGGAAACCGGCCCGCTGGTCGAGTACCGCAGTGCGGGCGGGCAGGTGTTCGCCTCGTATGTGGTCGGCCAGATGATGTTTGACTGGTCCGGGCAGGCGGCGGGACGGCTGGCCGGTAACACGCCGGAGAGCGTGGCGCTGTTCGACCCGGTGGCCGGGCGCTTGAGCTATTTCCGGCCTGCCGGGGTGCTGCCCAACACCGATACCGATTTTTATTATGTGACCCGCGTGGTGCTCAGTCCCGACGGGCAGCAGGTCGCTTATGGCGTCACGCGCCAATCGTCGAATTATGAACTGCCCGCCGAAAGCTGGATTTATATCGGAACCCCCGGCGCGGCCAATGACCGTAGCGTGTACCACCTGGAAACCGAGTCATTTCGCGCGCTTGCGCCGGTTGCCTGGAGCGCGGACGGCGCACACCTGCTGATCGACATCCAGCCGCAGGGAATCGGCGGTTATATCCTGTTCTGGCTGTATTTTGATGTCCAGGTGCTCGATATCGCCAGCGGCGCGGCGACTCCGGTCGGCAGTATCGACGGTTACACGCCCGACCTGGGGCGCGTGGCGCGGCTGGATTGGGCTGAGGACGGTTCGCCTACCGCGTTAGTGGTCACGGACCTGGCGACCGGTGCCGCCACCGGCTACCCCGTGCCGCTGCTGGACGAGGTTCCGGCGAGCGGCGGGGACGCGATTTTCTCGCCGTCGGGAACGCAGGTTGTTTACCAACTGGCCCGCATGAATCCCGAACAGGAAAAATTCTGGACGGTAGTGGTGAATCTGTCCAGCGGCGCATCGACCGTCGTCTTTACGGAAGAATGGTCGGGGTGGGGCAACGGTTTCGGCAATCTCGGCGGCTGGCTGGACGAGTCCACGCTGGCGGTTGGCAGCGTGTGGGGCGAACGGACCGCGATTGTTGATGTGCCGACGGCAGCCATGCTGCGCGAGGAAAACGGCGTGTTCCTGGGCTACGCGAACGGCATCACCAGCGCGGCCCAACTTGCGCCGTCCGGTGCTGCCGCCGCGACCTGTTCCGATGCGCCGCTTTCCCGCCTGACTCCCGGTAAGCGCGGGCGAGTCACGTTCACCACCGGATCGCTGACCAACGTGCGCAACCTGCCCGGTCTGGACGGGGAGATTACGGGTTCCATGCCGGAAGGCTCGACCTTCTCCGTGTACCAGGGGCCGATCTGCGCGGACGGTTACGCCTGGTGGCAGTTGGGCTTTGACGATGGCCCGGTCGGGTACGTGGCCGAAGGCACGGCGGATAGTTACTGGTTGGAACCCTGGGAGTAACGGGGCGCGGCGGTCGAACGTCCGGTTCGCGCGCCCGTTAGTAGGGGTAATTCATGAATTGCCCCTACTTTTGTTGAATCACTCAAGGATATCCATTTCGTGAAATCGACAGCCATTACCAGACGGATTCCCGTTGTGGTTCGCCGGACCGCCAACAGGATTCGCCGCCTCACAATATTTGAAATCGGCCTGGGGATCATCCTCCTGCTGGCTCTGGTTCTGCGCGCCTATCGTCCCGGTTTGTACGAACTGGGGCATGATGAGTCACTGCTTCAGGTCGCGGCGGTGAAACTGGCCCGCCATGGTCAATGGACCTGGATCGGCAACCCCACGTCCCTGAATAAGTGGTTGTTTCATTCGCCGCTCAGCGTGTACGTGACCGCGCTGCCGTACCTGTTTTCAGCTAATGTCACCGTGACGCGCCTGCTCTACGCTCTGCTGGGTACGCTGACCGTCGGCGGGACGTACCAGATCGTCGCGCGCTATTACGACCGGCGCGCGGCTTTATTGGCGGCGGGTCTCCTGGCGGTCAACCCGCTGGCGATTTACTGGAGCCGTTTCGCCTGGAATCCGAATATCGCCCCGCCGTGTATCGTGTTCTGGATGCTGACCGGCCTGCTCGGTTACTATGAAGGCAAGCGATGGGCGCAGGTCGTCCACTGGCTCATGCTCAGCGGCTTGATCCAGGCCCAGACCGCGCTCGTGATGATGCTGCCGGTATCCGTTGGCCTGCTGGTGTACCAGTGGTGGCGCGCGCCGGACCAGCGCCGCGCCACGCTGCACACGACGCTGCTGGCCTTTGCCGTGACCGCGCTCTCGGTCGGCCCCTGGATCACCGGCCTGATCGGGGTTCAGATGGACCGGATTCACCCCGCCGAGTTCCACGATCTGGGGCTGTCGGTGTCCCAAAGTTCCTGGCCCAGTGTGCAGGCCGTCTGGCAGAACGTCGCCCTGCTCACCGGCAGCGCCGGGTATCACTTTGGCACGTTAAAACTGACCCATCCTCATGCTGACTGGTGGCCGGATGCCCGTCTTAATTGGGTCCTGAAAACCCAGGCGATCCTCATCATCGTGAGCGCCGTTTTTCTGGTCTGGCGAGGCGTTCGCCATCCGGCCCGGCGCTTTCCCGACCTGTTTGTCGCCCTGGTCCTGTTCTGGCCGCTGTGGTATGTGATGTACGCCGAATCCTACCTGCCCGATTTTTACATGATGCCGAGCGTGTTTGCCACCGCCGTGATCTTTGGCATCGTCTTCGGGCAAGTATGGGACCGGCCCCGGATCGCCGGGCTTGTGGTCAAAATCGCGGCGGTGATCTTCATCGCAGCGCAGGCATGGCTGGCGGTCGCCCTGCTGGACCTGAACCAGCGCAGCGACCAGCTTTTCCCACTGGCCGATCTTCAAGCAGTGGTCCGTAACTGGGCCAATGCGGGGGGCGAAGTGGTGATCCTGGACGAACCGGGCCGCGCTACCGCGAACGAACAGCGCCGCTGGCTGCGCCGGTGGGAAATCCTGAGCGAACAATTCCCGATCCGCATCGTCCGCGCGCCGCGCGCGTTTCCCGTTGCCGCAGCGGGATCAACCCTGGTAAGCGTGGCCGAAGGTGATATCATTCCGGCGCTGTTCGGTCCTGGCGATATTACCACGACTCCCCAGCGCGATTTCCGCTGGCTGGTTATCACGCCCGACGATCTGCCGGTTCCCAACTACCGGCCCACCGGACCGGACCACTACGGCGATCTGGCGCGGATACAGGGCATCTATGCGGCCAGTTCCCCCCCACCGGGGGAATCCTGGGCGCTGCTGATCCGCTGGCAGCCGTTACGCTCGCCCGGCGAGTTTTACCAGTTTTCGGTGCGCCTGCTGGATGATGCCGGGACCACGTATGGTCAGGTGGATCAATCATCGCTGGACCCCGCGTTATGGTGGGCCGGTGACACCGTCCTCTCGCGCTTTGACCTGCCGGTGAATGATGCTCTGCCGGACGCGGCCACTCTGCACATTGACCTGCTGTTCTATTCCTGGCCGGAGATCGCCAACGTTCCGGTCGTGGACCACGCCGGGACTCCGGTGAGCCACATCATGACGCTTGCGCCCGCCGCCGCGTCCACGCGCTGAATAGGGCCAACTCATTCAGATCAGATTTTTACCGCAGAGGCCGCAAAGA
>JAFGTJ010000538.1 GCA_016934195.1 Anaerolineae bacterium
ACCCGGATATCGTCCGGGAACTTGCTACAGCCCGTCATATACGCGGGCGCGATGTTGCCACAACCAATAATGCCGACGTTCATGTATATCTCCCTACCGGCTGGCCCAGATCAGCCCGCGCCGCACGATCTCGCGCGCTTCTGGCACGTCGAAGTCTTTGGTCACATGACCCAGCGAACAGTAAAACACGCGCCCCTGCCCCCATTGGCGCGTCCAGACCACCGGTATCACCGTCCCCGCGATCCAGGACACATGGTCGGCGTTGAAGGTCGTCGTCGCCAGGACCCGGTTAGAGGGATCGACGTGCATATAATACTGCTCGGAGTGCATAGCGAAGTCGCCCAATCCCGCCGTGATGGGATGCGCCGGGTCGGTGATTTGCACGGTGTAGTCGATGATATTGCCGGGATGCGCCACCCACTGCCCGCCGACCATAAACTGGTAGTCGGTGCTCTCGCGGAATGAATCGGCCATGCCGCCGTGCCACCCACCCAGGCCCACGCCCGATTCAATGGCGGTTTGCAGACCTGCTACCTGCTCCTTCGTGATGCTGCCCATCGTCCAGACCGGGACGATCAGGCTGAGCGCCTGCAACTTGTCGGCGTCCAGCAGCACGTCCAGCGAGTCAGCGATCTCGGTGGTGAAGCCTTCATCCTGCAAAAGACCGGCGAACAGCGCGGCGGTCTGGTGCGGTTCGTGACCATCCCAGCCCCCGGCGATAAACAACGCGGATTTTGACATTAACATCTAGCTCCTTAAACGAATCCAATCTGCCCCCATTATACCCGCCCCCCGGTGGTTTGGAGATGTGGTACACTTAGCCTCACCCTCCGGCCCCCTCTCCACGTTGTAGAGAAGGGGAGTTGGTGCGCATGAATGGCACATGGTTTCGAGTCCCCCTCTCTAGCCTGGCTGGAGAGGGGGATTTAGGGGGTGAGGCTGACTACCCAAATTATACAACGGAGTGACTTATGGCCCTGATCGAACAAGAATTTATGGACCTGACGGCAGACCTCGACGTGACGGCGTTCTGGGAGGAAAACGAGCTTTGCTGGCCGCTTACCACCAGCAAACCGCGCTGCCCGCTGACCTTCGCGCCGGACGACCACTGGCTGTTTGAATTCCTGAGCGTGGAGTCCACCCTGCGCTACTACCAGGACAAGGCTTACCGCGACGATCTGCACCGGCAGGCCAACGCCGTCACGCGCGAACACGTCGGCCAGACGTTTTTTGACGAGGATTCCTGGGAATACCAGCCGCACCGCATCGAGAACCTGTTCGGCTGCTTTTTTGAGTACACCGAAGGGGCTACCCCCTGGCTGACGCCCGCCACCAACGATCCCGACGAATTCGCCCGCATCCTGGACCGGGCCGAAGCCACCGACATGACCGCGTGGACGTTCCCGGAACCGTATTTGCAGGAATGGGAACAGCGCAAGGCCAGGGGCGACGAAATGCCCAAACTTGGTGAGGGCAGCCGGGGACCGGCCACGATCATGACCTCGGTGCTGCACGTCGAAACGGTCTTTTTCTGGATGTACGATCACCCGGAGCTGATGCAGCGCTTCAGCGACATTTTGGGGCGAAAAATGGTCGAACTCAACCAGGCGTTACGCAGTTTCAGCGGCAATACCACGCCCGGCTGGTGGATCACCGACGATAACAGCGCCCTGTTTAACCGCAAGCTGTATAACCACTACTGCGCGCCCGTGCTGGAAACCGTGCTGGCGGCGATGGCTCCCGGTGACGCGGAACGCTACCAGCATTCCGACAGCGCGATGGGCCACCACATGGACACCCAGCGCGCCCTGGGGATCAACAAGGTCAACTACGGGCCGGAAATCGACGTGGCCCTGATCCGCGAGAAAATGCCCGACGCCGTGATCCTGGGCCATATGCCGCCGTTCACGCTGCGCAACGAGTCGCCGGACGTGATCCGCGACCGGGTGCGGTCCGATTTCGAGATCGCGGGGAAAACGGGCCGGTTGGTGATCGCTACCGCTGGATCGCTGGCGGCGGGAACAGGCGTGGGCCGGATGCGCTGGTTCATGCAGATGGCGCAAGATCACTGCCGGTATGATGGATAGTGGATGGTTATTGGTTGTTAGTTGTTGGTTGGGCAGTTCCGCAAAATAACGTGATCATCTTCGGGCAACCCTCACCCCCGACCCCCTCTCCCTCAGGGCGAGGGGGAGAAATGCCCGAACGAGTCTTTCAAGTCCCTCTCCTTGAGGGATCATGTGCGAAGCACACACGGGATTTTAGGGTGAGGGTCAAACAACGGCTTATCACGCCTATCCATCAGAGCACAGTCTTTTACTAAAAACCAACAACCAATCACTAAAAACCAGCGATCAGAAAGGCACAGGTCACAATTTCACATGATCACCAGCCCGCAGAATCCACGTATTAAACTGGTCCGAGGGTTGCAGCGCCGGGCCAAACTCCGCCGCCAGGAACAGCGGCTCGTGCTGGAAGGCGCGCGCCTGCTGCGGGATGCGGTCGAGGCCGGGGTCCAGCCGGATTTCGTGTGTTACACCGCCGAAAATGACGCCCCCGCCGATCCCGATCTGGTGGCGCGGTTGGAATCCGCCGGGATCGCCTGCCTGCCGGTCGCGGACGCCCTGATGCGCGAGATGGCCGATACCGACACGCCCCAGGGGATTCTGGGCGTGGTTCCCTGGCCGGACCTGCCCATCCCTACCGCGCCCGACCTCGTGATCGTGGCCGACGGCTGGCGCGATCCCGGCAACGTGGGGACGCTGCTGCGCACGGCGGCGGCGGCGGGCGTGGACCTCGTGGTCCTGCTGCCCGGCACGGTCGATCCCTTCAATCCGAAAACGCTGCGGGCGGGCATGGGCGCGCACTTTCGCGTGCCGGTCCTGGCGACCCACTGGCCCGATCTGCTGGACCGCTTCCCTGATCGCGCGGTGTACGTGGCCGAGATGGGCGGCCAGACGCCCTATTACGCGGTGGACTGGACGCGCCCGTCGCT
>JAFGTJ010000539.1 GCA_016934195.1 Anaerolineae bacterium
CGCCAGCGAGGGTAAACGTCTCGGATGGAGGTGTGCGCTCCGCGCACGCGGGATTATAGGGGGTGAGGCCGTTTTTCAACCGAATTCAATACAGTACCCAGTAGGCGCGGCAAGCAGCGCCCCTACGATTGTGCGATTTTGAAATGGTTTCTCCATTAACTGAGGGTTGCTACCACCTCAATCGACGTTCTCTCGTCCGGCGGAGTTACCACTGTACCGTCCACCGGCTGGCCGTTCACCGTTAACGCAACAGTGTTCCCCGGCCCGCTCCGCCGGACAATGATCGTATACGTCGTGCCCCGGAATACGCGCGTCACACTAAAACCGTCCCACGCGGCAGGAATGACCGGCGCAATTTCCAGCCCGTCATAAGTGGGCCGGATGCCCAGAATCCACTGAGTAATTGCCGCGTAATTCCAGGCCGCCGTCCCGGTCAGCCAGGAATTTTTGGCTTCGCCATGCGTGGGTGCGTCTTTGCCCGCGATCATCTGCGCATAGACATACGGTTCACAGCGATGCACCTCGCTGATCGCCTCGCGCGCCGAGGGGCAAATACGTTTGTAGTAATCAAAGGCGTGGTCGCCATTGCCAAGCAGGATTTCCGCGATCATGATCCAGGGATTGTTGTGGCAAAAAATCCCCGCGTTTTCCTTGTAGCCGGGGGGATAGGACGAAATTTCGCCCAGGTGGATGCGGTAATAGGTGTAAGCGGGCTGGTGCAGCACAATTCCGTGATCGGACGCCAGCCGTTCGCGCACCGACTCCAACGCCTGGGCCGCCCGTCCATCGTCTAACCCCATGCCGCCCATGATGCACATGCCCTGCGGCTCGATGTAAAGCTGCCCCTCGTCGTTTTCCTGCGAACCGACCGGGTTCCCGAAGTGATCATAGGCGCGCCGGAACCACGCGCCGTCCCAACCGTATTCCTTGACGGTCGAGTCCATCCGGGCGGCAGCGTCACGGTACTGCTGCGCGTCGTCGTCCAGGCCGCGCCGTGCAGCCAGCCCCGCCAACTCCTGGGCCGAGAGCGCAAATAGCCCCGCGATAAAGACCGACTCCGCGATTTTGCCGTCCATCGTGTCCGCCGTCTGGAACGATTCGCCCGGTTCCTCGGAGAACGTGTTCAGGTTTAAACAGTCGTTCCAATCCGCCCGACCGATCAACGGCAAACCGTGCGGTCCCAGCCGGTCCAGCGTGTACTGAATACAGCGCCGCAAATGTTCGTAGAGCGGCTGTTCGCTGCCCGGTCGGTTATCAAACGGAACCGACTCGTCCAGAATGGTCCAATCGCCGGTTTCCTTGATATAAGCCGCTACACCCAGGACCAGCCAGTGCGGATCGTCGTTGAAGTTGCCACCAACGGACTCGTTGCCGCGCTTGGTGAGCGGCTGGTACTGGTGGTACGCACCGCCGTCGGGCAGTTGAGTCGCGGCAATGTCGAGGATACGTTGGCGTGCCCGCGCCGGGACAATATGGACGAAGCCGAGCAAATCCTGGCTGGAATCGCGGAAGCCCATCCCGCGCCCTACGCCGGACTCGTACCAGGACGCCGACCGCGACAGGTTGAATGTGACCATACACTGGTAAACGTTCCAGATATTGACCATCCGGTTGACGTGTTCGTCCGGCGTCTGGACCTGGAACAGGTTCAGCAGGCCATCCCAGTAGGCGCGCAGCACGTCAAACGCGGCGTCGGCAGTTTGTGGATTCACGTAATTGGCGATGATCGGTTTAACGGCCTGTTTGTTAACCGTCTGCGAACCTGGGGGATCGAATTTTTGGTCCCTGGGATTTTCGCGGTAGCCCAGCACAAACACGATCTGGCGCGATTCGCCGGGAGCCAACACCAGCTTGACGTGGTGTGATCCGATGGGTGCCCAGCCATGCGCGACCGAGTTGGCCGACTCGCCGCGCTCAACCACCAGCGGATTGTCAAAACCGCGATACGGGCCGAGGAAAGTTTCGCGCTGCGTGTCGAATCCGGCCAGCGCTTCCGAGCACGCGAAGTAAGCGTAATGATCGCGCCGTTCGCGGTACTCGGTCTTGTGGTAGATCACACCGTCTTCGACCTCGACTTCGCCAATGTTATAGTTGCGTTGAAAATTGGTCATGTCGTCGAAGGCGTCCCACAGGCAGAATTCCACGAACGAAAACGCCGACAGGTCCGCCGAGGTATCGCGGTGGTTGATCACGGTCAACTGCCAGATTTCGAGCATTTCATCAATCGGGACAAAATAACGAATCTGCGCCTCGATCTCGCGGTAGGTGGAGCCGATGACCGTGTAACCCATCCCGTGACGGCAGGTATAGTCCTGTGCTTCGTGGCGGGTCGGCTGCCAGGTCGGGGACCAGAACGCCCCGTCCGCATTATCCCGCAGGTAGAGGTAGCGCCCGCCGCTGTCATTGGGTACACCGTTATAGCGGTAGCGAGTCAGCCGCCGCAGCCGCGCATCCATGTAAAACGAATATCCCCCGGCAGTATTGGAAATGATGCCAAAATACCCCTGGCTGCCCAGGTAATTAATCCAGGGCAAGGGGGTATCAGGCCGTGTAATTACATATTCGTGGTTGGCGTCATCAAAATAACCGTATTTCATAATCTTTGTCCTCATGAGTCCTAAACCGATTCTGGGAGCGCTCCCAACGCCTGTCCAAGTATAAAATGACGCGCCGGTCCGAGTCAAGTTTTTAGCGGGTTAGCGCGTCATTTGGTTCAGACAAAAAGGGCGTTTGTCATCCTTGTCGGAGAATGTCGCCCAACTGGGCCAGCATATCGAAGGCCCGGTCTGCGTTGGCAACGGTGGTGGGTCCCAGGCCGCAAGCGGGCGCGATCAGGCTGCGTGTCGCCAGTTCGTCAGGCTGGATGGTGACGCCGCGCGCGCTGGCTTTTTCACTGATCAGGGCCAGTCCCTGGCGCAGTTGGTGGGCCAGTTCTTCGGGCGTGGTATCATTGACGGCGTCGGTATTCGGCACGATGCCCCAGGCGATCACGCCGCCGCGATCCAGAAAGGCGCGCAGTTCTACCGGGTACAGCGCCAGGTTGTCCAGATAGCCGTAAGCGTCCAGGTTCAGGATATCGACCGAGGTTGCCAGCAGAACCGCCCAATCGGTATTGGCACAGCAGTGAACCCCGGCCAGCGCGTTTTCGGTGTGAATGGCTTCAAACACTTCGTCCAGCATAGCGATCACCTGTTCGCGGCTCAGGCTGATGAAGGCCGATCCGAACGAGGCCATATACGGTTCGTCCGCGAAGATGATCACGTTCGGACGCACGGCGCGCAATTGCTGCGCCTGCCAGCGGGCGTTCATGGCCGCGTTTTTGACAATCGCGTCGGCCAGCATATCGTTATACAGACCGGAACGCAGGCCCTGGTCCACGACCGTCAGGCCCAGGCTGATCGGCCCCGTCACCTGCCCTTTGGCCCATTCACCGGATGAAGCGCGCAGCGCGTCCAGCAGGGCAAAAAACCCGGCGGCATGGTTTGGCCTGAGCGCGAAATAATCGAAATCTTCGGCAAGATAGTGTTCATAAAATACTTCGAGATCGGGCGTCAGGTCGCCGGTTGTGTCGAAGGTGACTTTTTCTCGCTCTTCATCCAGCACCACGCGCGGCAGACTGGGCGTATACTGCACGTACATATTCTCGCGGAAGGTGCGGCGCGAAAACTGCGGCCACGCGGGGATATCCAGCGTGGCAACCAAACGTTCGCACAGCCCATCGATCTCAGTGTACGGCACGCTGCCGACATGGGTTGTCAAAAAACGTGGCTCGAATGTCATGACTCCTGGCCCTCCTGTGGTGGAACAGAATCCGTCAGAGTATCGTCAATGAACTGCCCCAGCGCCTTAAAATACGTTTCAATGCCGATCATCAACAGGTCGTTATGTCCGGCCCCCGGTACGCGCAGAATCCGTTTAATCGCGGCGGGCGAAGCATCGTAGAGCGCCTGCCCATTTTCGACCGGGATCAAGTTGTCGCGCTCGCCGTGAATCACCAGCAGCGGCAGCGTAATCCCGGCCATCTTTTTGTCATTGGCAACCGGATCGGGCAGCCTGTCGGTGAGGACCGATGGGAGTCCCAACCGCGCCAACAAACGAGTCGCCCGCGCGAAGCCGCTCTCGATGATCATGCCCTTGAAACGATCCGGGTGCGTGTGGGCGGCGTGGATCGCGGGGGCGCTGCCCAATGAGCGGCCCATCACGTACAGCGGCGCACCGGCCAGATCAACGACATCCAGCACCCCCGGCAGCGCCGCGATCACCGGCTCCACGTCGGCCAGCAGCGCGCTGACCAGCGGTTTGCCGGTGCTCCACCCATAGCCCCGGTAATCGACCACCAGCAGCGACGCGCCCGCGCGGTGATAGTCGCGGGCAAACATATCGTAATCGCTGGCGACTTCACCATTGCCGTGAAAAAACAGGATCACGGGCGCGCTGGATTTGGTATGGGGATACAGCCGGTAGCCCAATACTACGCCGTCCGCCACCGGAATCCGCCCGTCGTGGACGTTCGGATCGGGGTGTGTGCCAGGGCGAGCTGTGCGCGGGTAAAACAGCGTGCTCAGCACCAGCGGGTTGTCAAGAAACGTGATATCCATGTCGCTATCGTCCATGCCGCTACCCTGCCACCTCTACACCAACCCGTTGCAGCAGCGTCCGCAGCCGTCCGCGCGCCTCGTCGCTCAGCGGCAGGATCGGGCGGCGCGTTGGTCCGGTGGGCAGTCCCATCAGATTCAGCGCCTCCTTGACCGGCACCGGATAGGAACCAATCGCGGGCAGACCTTCGCGCAGGATCGTTACTTTGTCCTGCAATTCGCGGGCGCGAGCATGATCGCCTGCCTGGAACGCCTCGTACACGCCGACCAGCAGGCCGGGGATCACGTTGGCCGTTAGCGCCACCGCCCCAACCGTGCCATAACACAGGCCGCCGTACACCAGCGTATCGCGCCCCACGAATACCCGGAATCCATCCGGGCAGGCGCGGATCATAGCGGCGGTTTCGCCCAGGTCCCCACCGGAATCCTTGACGCCGACGAAGTGCGGGAAGTCTCCGGCCAACCGCGCCAGCGTCGCCGGGGCGATGCGCAGTCCCCCGGTCCGCATCGGATTCGAGTAAGCCAGCATCGGGATCGACACGGCGGCGGCAATCTCGGCATAATAAGCGTACAGTTCGTCCTGGGACGGCGTAATGAAATACGGCGTGATGACCGAGATCGCGTCCGCGCCGACTTCCTGCGCGCGCCGGGACATAACCACCGCCGCCGCCGTTGTGATCGCGCCCGTGCCCGCCAGGACCGGCACCCGCCCCTTGACTGCCGCGATCACGGCCTCGATCACCGCGATCCGTTCATCGGCGGACAGCGCGAACGCCTCACCCTGGCTGCCCGGCGTAAAGATGCCGTGTACGCCCTGGCTCAGGACGTGTTCCACCAGCGCGGGCACGGCGTCCAGGTTCAGGGAGCCGTCGGTGTGCATCGGTGTGACCAGCGGCGGGATCACGCCGCGCAGTTGCGAACTATCGAACATCATGGGATTTTATGCCTGCTTTCTTTAGAGTTTCCGGTCTGATTTCCGGTACACATAGATACTACCCAATCCCGCCGCAAACACTACCAGCACACCGGCCAATACCGCCCATACCCAGGTAGTCGAACGGAATTCCGTTTCTGGCGGGTAGCCGGTCGGGGGCAGGCCCGTTACGCCGGACAGATCGCCCTGGTCCGGTGGCGTCCAGTTGCCACCATCGCCGCCGCTGCCGGAATCCTCGTCCGTATCATCCTGATCACCGGGCGGCCTGACCACCTCTTCCTGAATACACACGGTTTCGGCCCGGTTGTCGGGCGAATCGGTGTTATGGTGGTGCAGCAGCAGGATACAGGTCGGATCGAGCACGTTCAGGTCGTAATCAACGCTGAGTATCACGCCCGGCTGGTCCAACCACAACGGCGATCCGCCACCTGGCGCGAAGTTTTGAAGTTGGGCCGCGACATCATAGGACAATACGTCGGTAGAGTCGATATCGCCGTAGTTCATATCGCGGCTGATGATCCAGTAGTTGAACGTGGTATTGCTGGCATCCAGCCCTAACCGCGATGCAGGAACACTGATAAACATCACCCGGTTCTGGAACGGCACCGTATCGTACAGGCTGGCCGCGAACCAGTTCACATAATCGCCCGGCCAGCCATAATACCCGCCGCCAATCTGCCGCAGCACGGGGACAAATTCGTCCGACGAATCATTGCCGGAGGGATTGCCGTAATTCCAGTTCCACAGGGTAAAATCGGCGGTGCCGTCTTCGTCCGTGTCGATTGATATCTCGAAGCGGGTTTCCTCAGAAAGCGACGACCACTCGCCGTAAGCCGAGATACCAAAGAAAATTTTCGTATTGCCGATATCCGAACCGTTGCCCAGGTAATTACTGGTAATGCCCACATATTCCAGGTCGGCGGCGGCGCGCTGGTCTGTGAAACCAAGTTCGTCGCTGGTAAAAGCCAGTTCAAACGCCGATACCATTGATATTTCGTCATACGGGTAGTTTGACCCGGTATTCAGGCCAGTTCCCACCATTTCGACATCAACTGTACCGACCAGATCGGTTACTTCGATAGTGTCCGTTGTGACTGACAGATCAGCCGAGGGGCGCGGCGCGGCATAGACCGGCACCCACAGCGTCGGACAGTTGCCCCCTCTCAGCTCCACATAACCGGACGATTCGCTCAGCCAGTGGCGCGCGCGGGAGAGCGTCTCGCGCACGGTCGGATCGTGATTGTGAGGTTCGTTCCACGCGGCGGGATCGGGCACGGTCAGCGCGACCTGGAAATTAGCCTGCCCGCCGTTGCCGTTCACCGTGATCGGGCCGGGCGTGACGCTGTAGGACACATCATTTTGTTGCACAATATCCACGAACGTCGCGGTGTAGTCGCAGGCATAACCGCCCTTGTTTTCGACGGTGAGGCTTTTGGTATAGGTCCCTGCCGCCGTGACATTGAGCACGCCAAACGACAGGCTGACCAGTTCGGGATCAGCCGTGTTATACGCGATTACCGGGCTGTTGGTGGCCGAGGAAAGCGTCACAATCCCGGCTCCCACGCGGGCCGGGCCGTAACGGTACGGATCGAGCACCACAGGCCGCAGCGCGGTATTCATCAGCAGCGCCTTGATTTCCTGCACGCTCCATGATGGATTCTGCTGGATCATCAGCGCCGCCGCGCCCGCCACATGCGGAGACGCCATCGACGTACCGTTTTTGTCGGAACCCTGATCAGTAGTATTAAAAGCCGTTGA
>JAFGTJ010000540.1 GCA_016934195.1 Anaerolineae bacterium
GTCTTGCAAGTCGATGGCGATGGAGCGCAGACCCACGATCAGGTACGCGCCCAGGGCGACCCGTCCCGGCACCCACAGCCCGAAGATCACAATCGCCAGCGCGATCCAGCCCTCGCCGCTGAGGTCTTCTTTCCAGCCAAGTTTGACCGAAAGCGAATACGTCGCGCCAGCCAGCCCAACCAGCGCACCCCCGGCCATCGTGTACATATAACGCAGCCGGTTCACGGGTGTTCCGCGCACGAAAGCCGCTTCCGGCTGTTCACCGATGCTGCGCAGCGTCAGGCCGGGGCGCGTGCGGTAGATGTAGAACCACACCAGCACAATCAGGATCAGGCTGAAGTAGATCAGGACATTGTGCTTAAACAACACCGGCCCCAGTAAGGGAATATCTTCCAACACCGGGATCGGCGCGGCGGGAACTTCCTTGCCGGGTTGGTTGAAATGCGGCTTGCCCAGGAAAATCGCCAGGTCCGCGCACAGGATGGTCAGCACGAAGCCGACCGCCACCTGATTCAACCGCAGCGCGATACTCGAAAAAACCACCACCAGCGCCACCAGCGCCCCGACCGCCATCGCCGCCAGGATCGCCTGGGGCAGACTGCCGGTTTCGCGGACGATGGCGTGCGCCGTCATCGCGGACAGCATGATCGAGCCGTCCAGCGAGAGGTTGATCACGCCCGCCCGTTCGGTGATCAGTTCGCCCTGGCTGGCAATCACAATCGGAGCAGCGGATCGCACAATTCCGCGCAGTGTACTTTCCATGCGTTTATCCTTCCAAGATTAGCCCAGATTCAGCTGGACGACCTTTTCACCGTGCTCGACGCGCCCGGTATCCTCAAACCCCAGGGTCTGATAAAACGCCGCGCCCCCGGTGTTTTCCGGCTCGTAGCTCAGGAACAGCGCCGGAAGTCCTTCGGTTTTCAACAACGCGATCAATTGCTCCATCGCCGCGCGCCCGTAGCCTTTGCGCTGGTAGTCCGCGCCGATCATCATGCGCCAGACCCACATTTCCGGCGTGGGCTGTTCCGGGTCCATACCCCACATGACAAAACCGACCATCGTGTCCCCGGCGTAGATGGCCCGAACGTGGCATTGGGGATGTACATACGCCTGGGCGATAGAGAACACGTTGGACGCGACAAAACTTATCTGGTCTTCGTGGACCTTGAGCTTGATACACTCGATAAAATTTTCCGGGGTAATCGCTCTAAATTCAACCGCCATGCTGACCTCTATTCGATCCTGGGCGCGGCAAGCAGCGCCCCTACTAGTCGCTGCTTGTGGAACGTTCGCGCCGGAACGTGACCATCAGTTCGGTGTCTGACAACCAGTGCAGGTCCATCACTTCCCAACCGTCGGCGGCCTGTTCGTTCAACTGCTGCGAGATCGATTTACCCGCCCAACTGAGTTTTTCGGCCCGGTCTACCGTATCGGGAAAATCCAGGTTACCAGACAGATACACGGTTTTGTATTCCATGCGTTGCATAAGCGTTCTATGTCCTGGCTGTGTCTTCGCCGTCATCAGTCACGGGTTGGGCGCTGCGCGGCGGGAAAAAGCGGTTCCGCACGCCAAAGACCAGCACCACCATCAGCACCATCGTGCTTTGCAGCACGCGCACCAACGAGCGATCCAGTTCGACCGGCGGATCGCCCCAGCTAAAGCCGCTTTCGATCTTCTGCCCACCCTTCGACAGCACCGCGAATACGCCCGATACAAACGGCGTCAGGATGGCCGAACGCGAGGCCAACAGCACCACCAGGATCGCCAGGAAGCCAATCCCGCCGGAGGGGTTAGCCGTGAGCTTGGCAGTGGTGGCATACGGCCCCATCACGCGAAACGCCCCGCCGATCCCGGCCAGACCGCCGCACATCGCCATCGACAGCCAGATATTGCGCTCCGTGCGGACGCCCAACAGGAACGCCGATTTCACATTGCGGCCCATCGCCTTAAGCTGCAAGCCCCACCGCGACACGTACATGATCAGAAAGATCAGCACGAACGCGCCGGTCGTGACGTATACCGGCGTTAAACTGAGCTGGCGAAAATTCTGGTACTGGGTCAGGCGCGCGATCTCCGGGAAGACGGCGGTTTCGGTGGCACGGCTCCCCGCAGGCTGCCAGGGACCGCCATTCGACACGAGGTACAGGTTAAAGGTCTGGGCGATGAAGTTGAGCGCCACGCCGCCAAAAATCTCGTTGACGCCGCCGCGCGTTTTCAGCAGCGCCGTCACCAACGCCCACAATCCGCCCGTGATCGCGGCAAACACGAAGCACATCACCAGAATCCCGGCATGGTCCAAAACCGGATCGTTACCGCCCGCGAACAGGCGCACGGCCCACGTCGCGCCAATCGCGCCCATGACCATCTGCCCCTCGACGCCGATATTCCACAGCCCGGCGCTGAAGGTCAGCACCAGCCCAAACGCGGCAACCGCCAGCGGCATCCAGTACGCCACCACGTCGGCGCGGACGGCGGCGGTTTCCAGCGTGCCCTCGTACAGGTAATCCCACGCCTGCCCCGGATCGGCTCCCTGCCATTCCAGGATCAGGACCGTGAGCACCAGCGCCACCGCGATCCCGATGAAAGGCGCGAGCACGGTCGGCAGCAGGTCCACCCCGTAGCGCCACAACATCCCGGCAGCGTTGGGAGCCGGGGTCGGGGTTGGCGGTGTCGGGGCCGGTGATACGGTCTGGTTGGTGGTGGTCATACGCCTCGGCCTCCAATAAGTTCGCCCAGGTGTTCCGCCGTCATGTGGGCCGGATCATCAACCGGCGTGACGCGCCCGCCGAAGAATACCAGAATCCGGTCGCTGTACGCTACGATCTCGTCCAACTCGGCGGAAATAAAAATAATAGCCGTACCCTGTTTGCGCCGCATCAGCAGTTGTTCCCAAATATAATTGGCACTCTCCACGTCCAGGCCGCGCGTGGGATGTTCCAGCAGCAGCAGGCGCAGGTTATCCGGCAGCAGCGAGAGCGCGAACCGCTGCTGGTTCCCGCCGGACAGTGTTTGAATCGGGCTGCCGGGGCGTCCCTTGACGTTAAAATGCGTGATGCGCTGCTGCGTGACCTGCCGGGCGCGCGCCCAGTTGATCCAGGGCGCTTTACCGGGCAAGGTCAGCGCGAAATGTTCGGTGAGCGTCATGCCGCGAATCAGTCCTTCCTCGATGCGTCCGGCGGGCAGGAAGGCGATCCCCTTCTGCGCGAAGGTGTGGTACGAGTACCCGACCATCGACTGCCCTTCCAGGCAGATTGAGCCGCTGTCAGGCGTGATCAGCCCGGCGCACACGCGGATAAACTCGCCCTGCCCGCTGCCGTCCAACCCGGCCAGCCCGATCACTTCCCCGGCACGCACGTCCAACGAGACGTTTTCGACCGTCAGACGGTGGCTGGTGATCGTCAGTTCCGCGACCGCCAGCGCCGGTTCTCCGACCGGCACTGGGGGGCGTTCCTGGCGGGGAACGACCTTGCCGAACATCAATTCCACCAGATCGCTGATCGGGCAGGGCACATCCTGACGCCCGACGTATTTGCCGCGCCGCAGCACGACCGCCTCGTTGCACAGTTCGATCACGTCTTCCAATTTGTGCGACACCAGGATAATGATCATGCCTTCGTCGTGGGCCAGTGTCTTGAGCACGTTGAACAACGCGGTTTTCTGTTCGGCGGAAATGCCGGTGGTCGGTTCGTCCAGCACCAGCACGCGCACGTCCAGCGACAGCAGGCGCAGAATCTCAAGCTGCTGGCGCTCACCGATGGTTAGCATGTCGATGTACGCATCGGGATTCAAGCTGAACTCGAAGCGCGTGCAAAGATCGACCAGCGACCGCCGCCCCGACTGGCGATCCGGAAAAAAGCCGCCCGGTCGCCCCGCGATGAAGTTTTCCAGTACGGTAAAGGGTGGAAAATCGAGCGGGTCCTGGTACAGCATCCCGATCCCGTGCGCGATGGCATCGGTCGGGGCGTTGAGATCGAGCGCCTGCCCATCGACCACCACCTGCCCGCTGTCGGCGGACTGGTAGCCAGACATGATCTTCATGAGCGTGGATTTGCCCGCGCCGTTTTCGCCCAGAATGGCGTAAATGCGACCTTCCTCGAAGGTGAGCGAGATGTCCTGGTTGGCCCGCACCCGCCCGAAGGTCTTGGAGATGTGTTGCAGTTCTACGCGCATGTGGATTTTTCTCAGTTGTTGGTTGGTCGTGTTGAGTTGTTGGTTTTGGGTTATGCGTGTTCAGACACTATCATCCATCACTCACAACTCACCACTACCAGCGAAATCACTTTTCACTTGAACTTTCAATTGTGCCGCAAAAACAGCCGCGTGCCCAAATCAAAGGAGAGGGGTAGTGTATAAAATTCGGTTGAAATTTGAACATAAGACAGTGGCTTACGTTCGCACAACGGCCTCACCCCCTGGCCACTACGCATCAAGCCAAGCAACTTGAACCTCGAGTTGGGCCAAAAGAGCGAAAGTGGAAGGTGATTCCTTGCGCGATGACTTGAGGGCATAGCGTAGGAAATCGCCACTCATATCAGCTAGAATCTCGGCCAGTCCATCACCCGCTGTGCGCAGTGCGTCCAAAATAGCGAGGGTCCGACGTCGTACAATGCGAAAGGCTTTGGGCGGACTGAGTTCGCCTTCGGTGAGAAAGCGCCAGGGCGTGATGAGCCACTGGCGCAAGACCACCCCAATCAGGCGGGCATCCAATTGGCACAGCAAACGGTGCAGTCGCCAGGGCCCCACCACGGTCAGCCGAAACTGCGACCTACAGAGCGAACTCATTGAAGCTTTTTCGGGTAAAAGCCGCACCGTTCAGAAAAATTCGATGTAGAGCAATAACACCGTCGCCAACGGAGGTTCAGGCACCACCCGTGCTGCCAAAACCGGCCAGTTCCCCATCCACCGCGCGTCGCCAACTGTTGTTCGACGAGGTCAAACAACTCGCCACCCAGGGCTACAGCCAACGGGCGATTGCACGGCAACTCCATCTGAATCGGGCGACCGTGGCTCACTATCTGCGGACGGATCAGCTTCCTTATCGGCAACCCCCTCGTCAAATTTCTAAGGCCGCGCCGTACCAAACCTATATTATGAACCGTCTTGAGGATAACAGTTGTTCGATCCTCCAGGTGTGGCAAGAACTCCAATCTCAAGGATTTTCGGGCAGCTATGCCA
>JAFGTJ010000541.1 GCA_016934195.1 Anaerolineae bacterium
CCTGCCACCAGGATCGGGAAGGACGTGAACTGCTCGATCATGCGGTTGATCAGGTCGTTGAGCAGCTTGGTTTCCAGCACAAACACGCCCGGCTCCTCGTTCATTTCGCGGCGCAGCGTCCTGATCTGCTTCTCATCTACGTCCACAATCGCGCTCACAAAGTCCGGCGAGAAGTTCACCCCGTCAAACGCCTGCCGGGGCGCGTAGTTCATCGAGCCGAAGTTGAAGTTGATCTGGTTGCCGGTGCGGTCTACCATGCCGACGATCTCAAACGTGATGCGCTGCCCGGCGGCAGAATCGCCATTGTCCCCATTGCCGATCTCGACCGTCAGCCGGTCGCCCACCTCCAGCCCGGCGGCGATGGTGGCTTCATCTGCCGTGACCACGATGGGCGGATAGCTGCCCGCGTCGGGGTCCCAGGGGCCAACGTCGTTCACGGACAACTGGCGGCCCGCGTAGAAGTCTACGTCGGGTAGATTGGAGTCCACGCCGCGCGCATCCACGCCGCCCAACGCCCAGCCTAACCATTCGGTATTGACTTGTTCATCGTCCGAAAGCTGCACCCGCCGTTCCAGGTCGGCATAGCTCAGCGTGCGCCCCGCCGAGACGTCCTCCAACGACACCACGTCCATGTTAAAGGTCGCCAGCGACGAATAGCTGTGGACACCGTCCAGCGAGTCGAGCTTTGAATTGACGGTTTCCAAAGTGTCACCCTGCCCGGCAGCCAGCACGATCACGTTGCCGCCGACCTCGTTTTCCAACAGTTCCTCAAAACGGTTGGAAATGGCCGTTGCCAGCATGGTGATCAGGCTGAGCGTGAACACGCCTACCACCAGCGCCAGCAGCGTCGAGGCGTTGCGGCCTTTAGCCGCCAGCATTGAGCGCAGCGCGATCCGCATATCGACAATTGCCAGCCGTTGCAGCACCCGACCGATCAGCCAGAACGGGATCATGACCACAATCAGGGCGCTGTTGATGATCCACACGACCAGCGTAACCGGGTACAGGACCAACGTCAGCGGCCAGCGCAGCAGCGCGGGCAGACGGCTAAACGACTGCCGGATCGTGCTCAGCGTACCGGTCTTCAGGAACCACAGATCGGCCAGTGCCCCGCCGCCAATCGACCAGATCAGCACCCACAGGATCATGTACAGGAATCCGGCAATGATGAAGGTGGAGAACAGGATCAGCAGCGCCGGGACCATCCCGCCGAAAACCGTCCCGATGAAAAACAGGCCCACCGGGAACAGCACCCAGCGCAGAATGCGCAGCCCGACATTGCGCCGCGCCCATCCCGCGAAAATGCCGCCGCCAACCATCGTTAACCCGGCCAGCACGCCCAGGAGTCCACCAATGCTGCGGGCCGCGCCGCGCAATATCTCCGAGTCCATCAGGTCACGGGCCAGCACCTGCGCGACCAGACTGAGCGACACGATCACGAACAGCAGCGCCACAAACGAGCGCGAGCGCCCCGCTTTGGGGATTACCGTGTCGCTCGGTCGCAGCACCAGATTGGGCCGGACCTGCCCCGCCGCCAGCGTTGGCAGGAAGCCAAAGATCGTGGTCACGATCACGCCCACAACGAACCCCGTGATCGGCGGCGTGGCGGTGATGCGGAAAGTGAGCGTCTGGCCCAGGAAACCCTCGGCCACACCCTTGATCCCATACGTGGCGATCCAACCCAGCACGATCCCCAACAGACTGCCGAAGATACCCATGATGATCGCTTCGACCAGGAACAACACCGTCACCTGTTCCGCCTCAAGGCCGATGGTCTTCAGGACCGCGACCTCCGTCGTGCGGCGGCTGACGATCACCAGCATGGTATTGACAATGCCGATCCCGCCGATCAACAGCGATACCAGCCCCATGATGATCACTAACTGGTTGATCGCGTTGGAAATCTGGGTGTTCTGTTCTTCCAGGTCTTCGGTGGTGAAGGTGTGCAGATACGGGAAGCTCTGTTCAAATCGCTTGGAAAGCGCCTCTAACTCGGTTGGGTCTTCCAGTTTCACGTAGAGCGTAGCCGCGCCCGGCGTGATGCCGTCAAACAGTTCTATCGCGCTCACGTCGACGTAGTAGTAGCCGAACAGCGCACCGATGAAATTCTCAAACCCGCCCTCGGTATCAGTCGAGACGATGCCGCGCACGGTGAAGTCTTCGCTGCCACCGCTCAGGCGCACAACGTCGCCCACGCTGGCGTTCAGGTCATCGGCCAGATTGCGGCTGAGCACAATGTCGTTTGGTCCCTGAATGACCGCGCTCAACGGCTGGCCGTCTTCGGTATCGCGCTTGCCATACAGCGGGTATTTCTGGGCCTCGATGATGTACGGCTGGATGAAGGTTTTTTCGGTGTCCTTCGCAGGCAGACTGATCGCGATCATCGAACTGACAGTGTTGTTGATCTGGGTGTAGGTAACATCCACCTGGCCGGACGTGTTGTTCTCAAACCACGTGACCACCTGCTCAACACCCGACAACGTGATATAACCGAGATCGAACGTGCTTTCCCGTGCGATCACGCCGTCGTCGATGCCCCGCTGCTCCTGGGCGTCCGACAGGCTGGATGATACCTCTTCGGTATCGTGGAAGTCGGACGTAAAATAGACCTGGAGATCGCCGCCGTTGCTCTCTTGCAGGCTGCCGGTCAGCGTATCTTTGATCATCACGCCGAGCGTTTGCAGGCTGACAATCGCCGCCACGCCCGCCGCGATGCACAGCAGCGCGAACAACGTCCGCTGGCCGTTGACGCGCAGGTCGTTAAACGAGTGCTGGATGTAGAAGCTCAATTTTTCGAACATGGACTTACCCTTCCTTGCTGCGCGCAGGTGGCACAGGTGTCAGCTCGGCGCTGGAACGCTTGTCTTTTAGCAGCTTGATGGCCGTCATCTGCGCGCTGGAACGGGCATCCACATCTTCCGCGATTTTGCCATCTACCAGCGACACGATCCGGTCACACTGCGAAGCCACTTCCATATCGTGCGTCACAACGATGATCGTCGTGCCGAGTTGGGATTGCACATCACGCAATGCCTGCATCACGACCTCGCTGGACGCGGTGTCCAGGTTGCCGGTCGGTTCGTCGCATAACAGCAGCGGCGGTTCGTTCGCCAGCGCGCGCGCCAACGCGACGCGCTGCTGCTGCCCGCCGGACAACTGGTTCGGACGGTGGCCCGTGCGGTCGCCCAGTCCGAGCAGGTTGAGCAGGTCTTTGGCGCGGCGGTTGGGACCGTGTTTACGTTTGCGCGCAAACTGGATCGGCAGCGCCACGTTTTCCAGCGCGGTCAGGGTCGGGATCAGGTTGAAAAACTGGAACACAAACCCGATTTTTTCATTACGCACGCGCGTCAGGGCGCGTTCGCTCAGGTGAGTGATATCCTGACCGTCAATATAAACCGCGCCGCTGGTGGGCGTATCCAGCCCGCCGATCATGCCCAGCAGCGTTGATTTGCCGCTACCCGATGGCCCGATAATGCCCAGGAACTCACCCGGCGCAACCTTGAGCGTTACACCGCGCACGGCCCGGATCGTGACTTCTCCCAGTTGAAGGTCTTTTTTCACGTCTTCAGTGTAAACGACGTATCCGTTCGATTGAGACATTTGAATTTCTCCCCTGATTCTGACAGCCGGTTCCTACTATACAACCGGCTATGGTGGGCGTATAAAACGCGACTGCCCCACATAACTATACGGCGTACCGGGCCAAACGGTGCAGCCAACTTGTAAAAATCCGTAAAAAATGATTGGTGGGGTCCCTCACATGATGAGCGCCGCGAAGGGCGCTCATGTGATAAAGGTGGTAATACCGCTGCCGGAACAGGCGGCGACGAATCGCCCGCCAGATTCCGCCGGACCGTCACATCGAGGGAACAAACTGCCCCAGGACTTCGTACCAGATGCCTTCTGGGTCGTGGCGCAGGGCCGGATCGGGGTGCAGCGCGTGGCGGTTCTCGCGGACCAGGGCGCGCAGTTCCTCGCCTTTCTCGGCCAACACGGTATCCATTAACTCGAACTCGTCCGCGCCGACGGGCCGGTCCAGTTCTACCTGGAAGCGCCGCAGATCGATTCCCCGGTAGGTGCTGACAATGCTGCGCGACTGCTCGCGGATCGCGGTATCGGTGAACATATCCAGCACGCGCGATACCCAGTCCAACGCCCACCAGCGGGTCGGCTTGCCGTATGCCTTGCGGTATATGTCCCGCGAAACGGTCCCGGTTCCAAACGAAAACAGCGTCACCTCGGACGGATCGTAATGGCGCGACTCGTCAATATTGCGCTGGTCGCATAGTTCCCAGGCGACCACCAGCGCCGGATTGCCGAAACTGCCCACCCCGCCATCGACCAGCCAGCGCTGATCGGGATCATTGGTCGGCAGCGGGACCGGCGGGAAATAGGTCGGGATGCACGAGGACGCCAGCATCGCGTCCACCAGCCGCATGTGTTTGTACCGTTCCTGGAGTGTGGTTTTGAGGAAATGCGTCCGCCGCGCCGACACTTCCGCCGCCGTGATGATCAGCGTCGGCCCGTGATGCTGTGTCCGCAGGTAATCGCCCATTTGTTCGAGCGTGGGATTATCAGTGGGAACCGGGTAATTCTTCAGGATATTGCGCAGGGTCTTGCGCAGCGGATCGAACGAATACCGCGCCGGAAACAGGGAGTACAGCAAAATATCCCCGATCCCCAGCGGGATACGCCCGATGGCGCGCACCAGCCCATTCGGGACCGGAACCCAGTCCAGCGGAATCCGTCCAAAGGGGCGCAGCGGTCCCGGCTTGGAGAACGCCTTCTCGCCCAATGTGCGGTAGAGGTCCAGAATCTCCGCGCCGGTCATGCCCACCATCAGGGCCGACGCGATCAACGACCCGGTGCTGGTCCCGGCCACCACCTTGAGCCGGGGCGAATCGATCAACGGACTGACGCCCAATAGCTCTTCCAACTCGATGAGGCCCTGGGCCACAATCGCGCCCTTGACTCCGCCCCCATCAACGGCAATGCCGATATGCTCCCGAATCGTGGAATCGTTCATTCGCTTCCCGCTCCCATGCAGCTATGTAGTTTACTATGACTGTAGGGTGAATCGGGGGGAAAGTCAATCAAGGTAAACAGGGACAACCGCCGTTTCGCTAACGGAATTGCCCCCACGCGCAGGTGGTAGATTATCCCTTGAGGCCCCACAAACGCAGCGAGGCATCGTGTGACGCCGAGGCTAACAGCGTCCCATCCGGGCTGAAAACCACGTCACGCAGCCCGCCCTCGTGCCCACGCAGGACACGCAGCGCGCGATTGGCCTCGCCCGCCCGCAGATCATCCACTTTCCACAACCGGACACTGCCGTCCAGTGACGCCATTACCAGCAGCGATCCATCGGGACTGAAGGCCACGCCGCGCACACAATTCGCGTTATAATCGGCATACGCGATAATGCCCAACTTGACATGTGTGGTTGCGTCCAGCAGCGCCACCCCCTCGCCGCTCAAACCGAGCGCGAGCAAACTTCCATCAGGACTGAACACCACGCGCCGGACGCTGTCCTGGGCACGGATCGAGGCAGTTTCGGTTTGTTCCACCACGTCCCACAGCCGGACCGTGCCGTCGCCGCCCGCCGACGCCAGGATCGCGCCGCCGGGATGAAACGCCACGTCAAACACCGGCCCGCTGTGCCCGGTCAAAACGCCGAGTCCGGCTCGCGCTTTAGCGTCCCACAACCGGACCGTCCCATCTTCGGAGGCCGACGCCAGCAGCATTTCGCGCAGCCCGTAGGCCACCGCTGTCACGCCGCCAGAATGCCCGTACAGCGCCGTGATCCCGTAGCGTTTGCCGACGTGCCACAGCCGCACCGATTTGTCATCCGAGCCGGACGCCAGAAAACTCCCGCTGGGACTGAAAGCGACCGCGTTGACCGCTTTTTCGTGCCCGATCATCATCTTGATCCGCTTGCGGTGCGTGGTATACCACAGCCGGACGTTTTTATCCTCCGAGCCGGACGCCACCAGCGTCCCATCCGGGCTGAAGGCCACGCCGAGTATGCTGTCACGGTGGCCGCTGAGGACCAGCTTGGACTCCAACCCGCGCACGCTGGCAGCCGTAATCGCGTTCTTGGCCGGGGGCGGCGCGCTGTCTTCAGGCGGCAGCAGATCGTCGCTCAGTGATCCGTCAGGATTCAGCAGGCGGGTGTACAGTTCGCGCAGCGCGGCGTCGTAGGGCTGCGTGAAAAAGTCTACGCGCTGAAGGCGGCGCAGTTGGAAATGCATGTGATCCACAGGCCGCCACAACACCGGGATGATCAGCTTTTTCTCGTCACGGAAATACTGCCACTCGTCCGTGACGTTGTTTGATCCCATCGAATCCGGTGACAGGATCAACAGCAGCGTTTCACAGGTATCCAGCCCACCCTGAATCGCGGTGCTCCAATTGACGCCTGCCGGGATATCGTCCACGTCGATCCACACGTCCGCGCCCAGACGATCCAGATCGGTGGCAATCTGGCGGGCGAAGTCTTCATCCTGGCGACTGTAACTGATGAAAATACGGGTCATACACACAACCTTAACGGCAGCCTGATCGAATATATCCAGTATAACGTATCTTCAGTGGAACGCATGTTTGGGGACGGTTAAAAATCAGTCCAATACAAATTGTACTTTCATCCGGCCCGGATCGCGCTCGGCTAAATTCAGTCCTTCGACGAACTGTTCCAACGACAAACG
>JAFGTJ010000119.1 GCA_016934195.1 Anaerolineae bacterium
GAGAGGGACTTGCGCGTCTCCCCTTTCTCCGTTTACGGGGAAAGGGGCCGGGGGATAGGGGTAAAAAGTACATAACACGCTCTAGAGCACATCACTGTGCGCTATTCCAGGGCATATAAACAGTTGCGTGTGTGTTGGAATTCAGAGCGTAATACTATTCAGGGCGGCGATTATCCCTTAACGCCTCCCATTGCCAACCCGGTTTTCAGATATCGCTGCAAGATAATGGCGACCAGCAGCGGCGGCAGCAGCGCGATAAAGGCCGCCGCCATTTGCATATTGACCCCATAATAATCGTCTGCCAGATAGTACAGGCGCACCGTGATCGGTTGGCGCTGCGGATCGGTGATGATGAGCAACGGCAGCAGATAGTCTTTCCACAGGTCCATGAATGTCAGAATGGCTAAAATCAGCAGGATCGAGCGTGACAGTGGCAGCACAATCCGCAGGAAAATCTGTAATTGCGATGCGCCGTCAATTCGTGCGCTCTCGATAATTTCTCTAGGGATACGATCAAAGAACGTTTTGAGAACAAAGATTGCAAAGGCGCTAACGGAGTAAGGCAGCCATAATCCCCAGTACGATCCGAGCAGGTTCGCATGTAAAACGGGAATGTCTTTAAGGGTGACAAACAGCGGGACCAGATACGCGATGCCGGGAATCATCAGCGTGATAGAAAACCCGATCATGATCAGGCGACCGCCAAACGGCTTAAGCTGTGATAGGGCAAAAGCTGCCAGCGCTGATACCGTCATGCGCAGGATGACCCCGCCAGAGACAATCACAAACGAGTTCTGGAACAACTCGATCATCTCGAAATTTGTCCAGGCTTCGCGGTAATTCTGCCACTGCGGGTCTTTGGGGATCAGATTCAGCCCGGAGGTAAAAATCTCGGTGCTGTTTTTTAGCCCGGATGTAAACGCATACACAAAGGGAAACAGCACAACCAGTGACAGGACCAGCAAGAACGCCATCGCACCATAGTAGTACATGCGCCCGCTAGGGGTTTTAAGCTCTGCGTTTGATAAGAATCCGCGATCCATCGCTTAGGCCCTCAGGTGACGGTTAATGTACCGGTTGAATATTTGGTACACGGACGAGAAGACCATCAGAACCACCACCAGCATGACGCTCCATGCCGCCGCATAACCCAAATCGGCCCGCATGAACGCGCGATTGTAAATGTGCAGCACAGGGGTCAGGGTGGCGCGGCCCGGTCCGCCATTGGTGAGCAAGAAGGGTTCGGTAAAGACCTGCACGACCGCAATCACCTGGAGCACAAACAGCAGCGACATCATGGGAGCCAGGTGCGGCAGCGTAATGTGCCGGATGCGCATCAGGGGCGAGGCCCCATCTAATTCGGCAGCTTCATACAATTCGACCGAGATTTCTTGCAGGCTGGAGAGGTAGATCAGCGTTGTCGTGCCAAAGGCTCCCCACGTCATCACGAGCACAATTGAGGGCTTGGCAAGGGCGGGGTCCTTTAACCACCGCTGCGCTTCGATACCAAAGACACTCAGTAATTCATTGAGGAACCCGGCATCGGGATCGTAGATAAAACGCCAGACAATAATTGCAATTGAAATGGGCACGACTGTTGGCAAAAAATAGACGATGCGAAAGTATCCTTTGGCAATACGCATCTCGCGGATCAAGATGGCAATAATAACCGGCAGCAAATAACCAAGCGCAATACTCCACGAGGCGAATTGCAGGCTGTTTTCCCATACGATATCCAGCGCCGGGTCGCGCTGCATAAGTTCAAAATTATCCAACCCAACCCAGGTTGATTCACCTCTCAAGCTGACATCTTGAAAACTCATCTCAAACGCGCGCGCGATGGGATACCATGCAACCAGGGCGAAAATGATCAGCGCGGGCAACAGGAACAAGTACGCCACAGCTTGTTTGCCCAGGCGGGGCATGATTGGGCCTGACAGACTCCGGGTAGGATTAAATGGCGTCATATGATCAGCTACTTTCATGAGGGCACCCTGTTTAAAAAACTGCCGGGTAGGTTGCCCCACCCGGCGATTATTATTGGGAGTTAAGCTAGTCCAGTACGAAGGCCTGGAATTCTTCTGCCACTTCAGCGAGGCGGCTGGCGGGGTCCACGTCTTCATTTGCCAGCACTTCGCTGACCAGCACGCCGAGTTCGGCATAATAGTCTTGCGCAGCCGCCGGGGGTTCGGCCTGCAATTTGAGTTCGCCGCTCTTGACGGCATCGTTAAACAGCGCGTAGTTCTCGACCGGCAGTACGTTATACTGTGACCGAAATTCTTCGATCTTGGCCTGGTAGTCGCCCACGTAAAGCGGCAGCACGGGCTGACCAACGGCGCGGCCTGTTTCGGACTGGGTGATGATCGAAGTTTCAAATTCTACGGGGTCAAGCTGACGCCATACCTGATAGTAGAAAGCGGCTTCGCGTTCGTCATCCGAAGCGGCGGAATCGATCATCCACAGGCTGCCACCGGTCAGGGCGACACGTCCTTCGGGGCCAGCCGGAACCGGCGCGTAACCGTATTTGGTCAGATCGGCATCGGGGAACTGGTTCATCATGAAGCTGAACTGGTCGCCTGCATAAATCACCATCGCCACGCGGTCAGAAGCCAGCGCTTCGGTGATGTTGGCCCAGTCCAGGGTCGCGCCCGGCAGCACATCGTAAGTCCAGGCGAGGTCATGCACGAATTGCAGCGCGTCTACCGTTGCGCCTTCGCCGAAGGTCGCGGTATAGGTGCCGTCGCCGTTGGACTGGATGATGTCTTCAGGCGCAGCGCCGAACCCGTAAGCGATATCGGTATAGTGCCAGCCGGTCGCGCCGGAACCATCATTGATGAACGCAAAGCCTGCGACACCGGCATCCTTGTCGGTGAGTGCGACGGCCATTTCAGCCAGTTCGTCCCAGGTGGCCGGGGGAGCATCAAAACCAGCCGCGTTCAACATGTCGATGTTGTAGGCCAGACCAAGCGAATACGCGAAATCAGGAATACCGTAGAGCTTATCGTCCTGGCTGGCGATGGCGAGCACGTTCGCGTTGAAAACGCCCGCGAGTCCGGCTTCTTCAAACAAGGGAGTCAGATCGGCTACCGCGTCCTGCCCGATGAATTTTTCCGGTTCGGTGAAATAGGTCTGGAACAGGGTTGGCAGTTGATCTCCGGCGATCATGGCGATGAAGGCGGTGGGATCGTAGGTGAGTTCAAGCCCTTCAATGGACACATTCGGGTACATGGCCTGGAATTTTGCGACCTGGCCTTCCCAGATGGCGAGTTCTTCGGGTTGATCGGCGGCGGGCTTGTTGCTCACCGTAATCGAAACATCACGTCCCTCGGCGATTTGCTCCGGCAGGGAGATTACCTGGGGAACTACAGTCCCCTGACCAGAGGAAGTTGCCACTGGCAGACTGGCAATCACCAGCGTGGCGACGAGCAAAAGGAACAGTTTCTTTTTCATGTTTTTTGATTCTCCCTAGAGAATTATGCTTAGGTAGATCGAGCTATTTTGTCTGGCAATGACTTCTGCGCAGAACCACCGAATATTTTTGAGACGTCTCAAAAATATAGTATAATGAGTTGTATCGTTTGTCAAGCAAGTCATAAAAAAATTGCATTGGACACGATAAGGTGCGTTTGGTTATCCTTATGGGGATATGCCAACGGGCTTTCAAGGGGGACAATCATGGCAAACTTAAAAGACGTGGCGGACCTTGCCGGTGTGCCAATGCTGACGGCTTTTCATGCGTTGAGTCAGAATGAACCGGTTGATGATGCGAGTAAACGTCGTATCCTGGATGCGGCGGGAAAACTGAATTATACATTGCGGATCACGCAGATTGATATTGCGGACCTGGCCGGGGTTGCTAAAGGAACGGTGTCGTATGCGTTAAACAACAACGAGTTGATCAAGCCCGCCACGCGCCAAAAGGTATTGGATGCGGCTGAGGCGCTTGGGTATCGCATGAACATGACGGCGCGCAATTTGAAGACGAACCGGGCGGGGGCAGTCGGTTATTCCTGGCATGTGGCCGATGATCCCAGCCGGATGAACAACCTGCTGGATCGCTTCATTTACCGGGTCACAATGGCGGCTGAAGCGCACGAGTACCATCTGGTCACATTTATCCAGCCACAGGAACACGCGGACCGGGTATACGAGCAATTGTTCGCTACCAATCGCGTTGATGGTTTTATCATAACGGATGTGACCTACGACGATCCGCGTATTGCGCGCTTATCGGCCATGAATGCGCCGCTGGTGGCCTTTGGTGGCATGTATCTGCAAGATGCCGATTTTGCCTATGTGGACGTTGACAGCAAGCGCGGGATTGAAATGGTTGTCGAACACCTGCTGGAACAGGGGCATGAGCAAATTGGCCTGATAACCTATCAGCCCGGATTGCCATTTGGCGATGCCAGGGAAACCGGCTACCGTGACGCCATGCGCCGGGCGGGGATTCGCGTTCATGCGGATTGGATCGCCTATACGCCCAATATTTTGCAGTCGGCCTCGGTCGCCACGCAGCAAATCATGACCTCAGCGCCGCCGCCTACCGCGTTGATCTGCTCCAATGACTTGATGGCATTCGGGGCGAAATCGTACCTGGATCAGGTGGGCTTAAGAACACCGGGCGATGTCGCGCTGACGGGTTACGATGATGATCCCACCGCCGAGTTTCTGGAGATTACATCGGTGCGCCAACCGGTCGATGAAATTGCCAGGACCTTATTTGACATTCTACTGGGTGAGATTGCCCAGGCTCCGGTGCCGGATCGCCAGGTCATATTTGATCCCGAACTCATTATTCGCCGGAGTACAGTGGTGGCGGACGTGTAACCCGGTGTGGTGACTGGATGGCAAGGTGATACAACAAGCCCGGTGATCCGGCAGTGCGCGGATCACCGGGCTGAGGAACTAATTGCCAACGGTTTATAATCTATCCGTGACATACTCCCACTGCTAAAGCGGGCGGGCTGCTGCCGTTAGCGCCGGAGGGACTGTAATCCTTTTCGATTGAAATTTGCGGAACGGGTTTCTCGCGGCTGTCAGATACTGAGATTGCGTGCTATTCTGAGCGAAAATGTATGTGCGTTTCTGTGCTCAGATAAGCAGCCATCAACCATCATCTGAATCTCAACCGAATTCGATACACTACCCGCATGTCAGCCGGAGTGCTTTTCGTAGAAAAATGTTATAATGAACTGATTTGTTCTATTGGGGGGCTTGCCAGTCAATACTATCAATGCTATAATGCGCGCATCAGGGCGCGTAGCTCAGCTGGTTAGAGCGCACGGTTCACATCCGTGAGGTCAGGGGTTCGAGTCCCTTCGCGCCCATTACGATGCCGCAGGGTAGCGTCAGGCCACCGCGCGGCATTTTATTTTATATGGCCGTCCAATACATAACACCCGGTATACCAGCAAGCTTGAGTTTTTAGAGACAATAGTAACTTGAGCACACAGCCTACCTCTCCCGTTCTCGCTCATCGCCTGGATAAAGCGCTGTTTTGGCTGCGCTGGTTGGTCATTGGCAGTGGCGTATTGGTGGTCATGCTAGCCGATACCATCCTGCTAGGTCGGGATATCACTGAGCATGATCGCCTGCCGGTGGTTGTCGGTGCAGCAGCGCTTGGCAATCTCGTGTTGGGGCTGTTAGCCTGGGTCCGGCGCGGAAATGGCGGCATTCTGGGCGCGTTGGGTGTCGTGTTGGATTGCGCCATCGCGCTCCTGTTTTTCTGGGCTTATGACGGGGCAGTGGTGCTGCTGTTGGCGTTGGGAACGCTCGCGGTGCTGACGACAGCGTATCGCTTTAGGTGGCGCGGGATTGTAGTCGCTTTTGTGCTGTTGGGGACCGGCAGCGCCGGGATTATTACGCAGTTGGATAACCCGCCCGATGATGAGTGGGCAGCATGGGGCGTCAATCTGGCATTTTTGCTGGTGCTCGGTTTGGTAGGAAATGTGCTGCGGTGTAGCGGTTGGTCCGCGAATACCAGCCATCTCACAATTGCCGAGCGCGAAGACGAAGCGCGCAAGCTGCGCGCCACCCGCGAACGCGCCCGCGCGATCTACGAGATGGCGAACACAGTCAGCGCAACCCTGGATCACCAGCGGGTGCTCGAAGCGGCCCAGATGATCGGCGCGCTGGGGCTGCAAGATGGGATTGGACCGGATACCCGGCTGGTCAGCGCGGTGCTGCTGTTTCAAGGACGAGACAACCGGCTGCGCGTGATCACATCACGCGGGTTGACGCGCGCCGATACCAATGTCGCCCTGCCCGGACGCCGGGGCCTGTTAGGGCTGGCGCTGAAGCAGTCCACACCCGTGTTTGGCGGCGATCCCGTTCATGATCCCGAACTGCGCTATTTCGCGGCCTTCAGCGGCATCAAGTCGGTGCTGGCTATTCCCTTGCGCGCTCAATTTGACAACTACGGCGTGATGCTGTTCGGCAGTGACCAGTTGAACGCTTTTTCCGATGAGCACGTCGAATTGATGACCGCTATCGGCACACAGTCCACCATCGCGCTGCAAAACGCGGTGCTGTATCAGAGTTTGCTGACCGAAAAAGAGAAAATCGTCGAAGTCGAGGAAGACGCCCGCAAGAAGCTCGCCCGCGATCTGCATGACGGTCCGACTCAGAGCGTGGCGGCGATTGCCATGCGCGTGAACTTTATCCGCCGTCTGGTGGAGCGCCAACCGCCGCAGGCTATTGAAGAACTGTGGAAGGTGGAAGAACTCGCCCGCCGCACGACCAAAGAAATCCGCCATATGCTCTTTACCCTGCGCCCGCTGGTATTGGAAAACCAGGGATTGGTCGCGGCGCTGGAGCAGTTGGCCGAAAAGATGCTGGATACACACGGCCAAAAGGTGACGATCCGCGCCAAAAAGGACGTTGAGGAATATCTGGATACCAACGCGCAGGGCGTGATCTTTTACATCGTGGAAGAAGCCACCAATAATGCGCGCAAACACGCCGAAGCCGAGGAAATCCTGGTGCGGCTGTACCAGCGCGAATCGTTCTTGATCGTGGAGATCGAGGACAACGGGAAAGGCTTCGATGTGAACGCCGTCGATGCCAACTACGATCAGCGCGGCAGCCTGGGCATGATCAACATGCGCGAGCGTACCGAGTTAGTAGAAGGCCAAATCCGCATCCAGAGCGCGCCCGGAGTCGGGACCAAAATCAGCATCCTGGTGCCGCTCCAACCGGGGGTCGGGCCAGTGGGCGACGACGGCGCAGGAGCCGCTGCGCGCCTGACGCTGCAAGGCCAGCATCACGGTCCGCAGCGCGTGACGCATCAAGCCTCTGAAATACCACCACCGCAAGCCAGCAAGCCCAAGTCGGGGGTATTTCCGCTCGAACCCGCCCCGACTCAGCCGGAAAAACCGCAGCCGTTGCCTTCTCAACCGGATCAGACAGGTCAAACAAGCCGGAAACCACCCGACCGGCTGCGCCGTCCAGAACGGCCCCGTCCGCGCAGCAAACCGCCGCTGGGATAGAACAACCACACAAGGCGTATCGCGTGATACGCCTTGTGAGATTTAAACAGTTAGCGATTAGCCATTAGTGAGCAGCATCGAGTTTGCTGATTGCTGACGGCTGAATGCCGGTCGCTTAGATGAAAAACGACATAATGACCAGCACGACGCCAAGCGCGGCGGCCAAGATACCCATATTCTGCAAATCCGAGATAACGTAAGCATATTCCTCGCGCAGATCGGCGGCGCTGCTGGCCGACTGGCGGCGGGGCTTGACGACTGCTTGCGCCGGGGGCACAGCGGCACCGGCAGCGGGCACAGCAGCTTTGGGCTGTACGAGAATGGGCGCTTCGCCGCTGCGTTCCAGTTCGCGTCGGGCGCGTTCAAGCGTTTCCTGGGGTAGATTGGGTTTACGTGTTTTTTTTGCCATACGGCTTGTAGTTCTCCTTACACTGTGAACAGAGATGTCAACAAAAATACCGGCGAACAAAATCAGTTTTCAACCAGTTCGGCAAATACGATAAAACGGTGGGTGTCCACCTGGTACGGATAGCAGGTGATAAGCGTGGTAATGGCATCGCTGCCCTGCCGCAGCACCCACACATCATTCGGACCGACGATGGTGGTTTCACGAACCACATAAGTATACCAACGGTTGTCTTTCGCCATCACCTGAATTTCGTCACCTACTTCCAATTCCGGTAAACGGCGGAAGAGTTCGCCGTAAATATCGTTATGCGCCGACAACACCATGTTACCGCGTTCGCCGGGATTGACGCTGCCTGCCAGGTGGCCGACGCCCTTCTGAAGCCCGTACCAGTCATCGCCACCATAAATGGAAGCATCCAAATCGAACTTCGGGATTCGGATGCGGGCCGGGGCAGACGGTGGGCGCTCGGTGATGTCCACCTGGGGCGCGTAGTTTAATTGGGCAACCGCCGCAGACCGGACGCTTTCCGGTAATTCGTCCAGGTTAAAGGTACCAACCCCATCATTGTATTTATGGCCGCCCGGTAGCACGTAATCCGACAACCGGACGCGCAGTTCCGGCGCAAGCGTCGGCGTAGCACGCATGGCGTCGGCTTCGCGCTGAATCTGGGCCGATTTTTCCGCCAGCGCATCGATCTTGTCATTTTCGTCAATGATCAAGTAGCCGCCAACGGCCAGCACCGCAACAATGCCCACCACGCCCAGGATTTCCACCGCCAGCAGCAGTTTATCCCAGACCCGGCGCGGACGGCGGGCCGGTGCTGCATAGGATGCGGAAGCCGGAGCCGATTCGCGGTAGGGGACTATTTGCCGTTGTTGCTTGCTGCGCTGCGCGTGCTCCCGTTCGAGTTCATCCTCAAAGCGCGGCAGATCGTCGGTGATATCGTAAGTGACCGGCGGCTCGACCGGTTGCAGGGCGTATGCGGCTTCGTGCTGCTGCGGCAGGAGCGCGGTCGGTTCCAGGGTTGGTTCGTCAGAGAGCGCAGCAGGCAGCGCGGTTGGCAGGCGGCGGCCCTGTGTCTCGTAATTGCGCAGCCGTTCCTGGCGCGCTTCTCGCTTACGGATCACGAGGATACGTTCCAACTCTTGAACCGATAACTCGTCTACAGACCGTTTGTCACGCATTCCAATAATCCCAAATCCTGAATTACTGTGTCTTTGGTGCAGCGCTTTTTCGAGCTACTGCGAATACTTCGCGTTCAAAGAACCAGCGGAACGGAATCCACCGGAACAATACATAGCGCAGCGCCGCCAATACGGGGTGTTCCTGCCGGTGTTGGGGCGGCGAATCCAGCCACACGCGCCCCTTGAATCCAGCCTCGCGCAGCACCCGGCGCATACTGAACAACGATTGCTCGTTGACGTGGACATCCTGGTTGTGTTCAACCAAAAACTGGCGCGGATCAGCCGGATAGGTATCGTCACCGTGTCCTGTCAGCCGCCGGACAAGTCGCACCACCGGGTAAGCGTAACGGTCGTACCACACATTGGGCGCGGTGTGGATGATCAACCGCCCATCGTCCTTCATGACCCGGCGCACTTCGCGCAGCGAGGCGAGCAGTTCCCAGGGATGCAGATGCTCTACAATGTCGAACATCAGCACGCGGTCGAAAACCTTATCAGGGAACGGGAAATACTTGGCTTCGGCCCGGAACAACCCCATCGCGCCGGTAGCCTGATTGCCTGCTTGCTCACGGTCACGAGCTAACACATCCTGCGCCAACCGGATCGCGGCTTCGGCGTAATCAAAACCGTAGGCGTCCGCGCCCAACTGCGCGCAGTGGCGCACGATCTCGCCGCGTCCACAGGCCACGTCCAGCACCGTCATACCCGGCTCGACCGCTGCCAGTTCAAACGCCGCTTTCAGCCGCCGCGAGAGGTTCGCGCCATCACTTGCCAGAAAGTCCTCGTAACCTTCGCACGCTGTCAGAAA
>JAFGTJ010000542.1 GCA_016934195.1 Anaerolineae bacterium
ACAGCAATTGCCCCGCCTGAAAGAGCACAATCACATGCTGACAATCTCCAATCTGAATAAACGATTCCCCGGCGCAGGTGAGCCGGTTTTTACCAACGTATCCTTTACCATCAACGCGGGCGAGCGCGTGGGTCTGATCGGGCCGAACGGCAGCGGCAAAACGACGCTGCTGCGCGTGATTCTGGGCCAACTGCCCGCCGACGGCGGCAGTGTGCTCTGGACTCCGCCCGATCTGCGCACCGGCTATCTGGCGCAGGGACTCGACGCGCCGGACGACACGCCGCTGCGGGATGTGCTGTTTCCGCAGGCAGCGGCGCTGCGTGACGCGGAAGCCGAAGTTGAACGGCTGGCGGGGCAGATCGCGCGCGATCTGCCCATCGCGCGCGAGATCGCGCACGCCAACGGCAACACCGATGCCATCCTGACCGCCTACGGCGCGGCGCTGGACCGGCTGGAATACCTCAGCGGCCAGGTCGATTCGGGCGAAAGCGAGCGCGTGTTAGCCGGGCTGGACCTGGACGGCTTCGCGCCGGACACGCCGGTCGGCACACTGTCCGGCGGGCAGAAAACGCGCCTGGGACTGGCCGCGCTGCTGGTCAGCGATCCGCAGTTGTTGATCCTGGACGAACCGACCAATCATCTCGACGTGAGCGCGCTCGAATGGCTGGAAGACTGGCTGCGCGCCTTTTCCGGCGGGGCGCTGATCGTCTCACACGACCGTACATTTCTCGATGAGACGGTCACGCGCATCGTCGCGCTGGACGACCGGACGTTTACCGCGCGCGTGTTCGAGGGCGACTACAGCCACTACGCGGCGGCGGTGCGTTCCGAACAGGATAAGCAGTGGGCACAGTGGCGCGACCAGCAGGCCGAGATCGCACGTTTGCAGACCGATATGCGCCGCACGATGGCGCGCGCCGTCCGCAAGGAGAACGCCACCCAAAACGATGTTCAGCGCCGTTACGCCAAGAAGGTCGCCAAGAAAGCCAAAGCCAAAGAATCCCGCATCCAACGCTATCTCGACTCGGTTGATCGCGTGGAAAAACCCTCATCCACCTGGGGACTCAAGCTGGATTTTGGCGACCTGCCGACCACCGGCCAGGACGTGATCGCGCTCGAAGGGCTGAGCATCGGCTATACGCCGGATGCGCCGCTGCTGCGCGACCTGACCCTGACGGTACGCGCCGGGGAGCGGATCGCCGTGCTGGGACCCAACGGTCACGGCAAAAGCACACTGCTGAAAACCATCATCGGGCAACTGCCACCGCTGGCCGGGCGCGCGCGGATCGGGGCCAGCGTGCGGATCGGCTATCTGGCCCAGGAACAGGAAATTCTCGATCCGGCCAGCAACGCGCTCGACGTGATTCAATCCGAAGCGCCGTTGAATCACACCGACGCGCGCTCGTTCCTGCATTATTTCCTGTTTGCAGGCGACGACGTGTTTCTGCCGGTCGGATCGCTGAGTTTTGGCGAACGGGCGCGGCTGATGCTGGCGGTATTGGTGGCGCGCGGATCGAACCTGCTGGTGTTGGACGAACCGATCAATCACCTGGACGTACCGGCCCGCGAACAGTTCGAGGCGGCGTTGGGCGCGTTTCAGGGCAGCGTGCTGGCGGTGGTCCATGATCGCTACTTCGTGGATCGCTTCGCCACCACGATCTGGCACATCGCGGACGGCGCGCTGCGGCACGAAATCCGCGAGCCGTTTTTCGCGTAGGGCTGAGCATTGCTGATCACCGGGCGCGTTGGATGCGTAGTACAATCCAGATAATGAGATCATTGTTACCAATGGAGGAAAACCCGTGATCCGACGCACCCGTTTTGTACTGAATCTGGTCCTGATCCTGATCCTGCTGCTGGCCGTGCTGCCGGTAGCTGCGCAGTCTGATACCGGGGATGACGCGGACGCGATCCGCGCCCTGGTTGCCGCGATGGAAGATGCTGTCATCGACCGGGACCGCGCCACTTATGAAACCTATGTGGATTGGTCCGACCCGGTTTTCGCCAGCGAACATACCTACTGGATCAACGATTGGGCCGGGAGCGATCCACTGGACCGTTTTTCGATGTCGGTGGATGCGATCCAGGTGGACGGTGATACCGCCACCGGCTCAATGATGTTGCAGTGGGCGCTGCTGCCCAACACCAGCTACCGGATCGCGGAATTTCCGGTGCAGTTCACGCTTAGCGATGATGGTCAATGGTACTACGCGGGCGAAGCGTTCGTTTCAGTGGAAGCGGAACATTTCCTGGTACGCGCTACCCC
The DNA here is from genome assembly GCA_016934195.1 of Anaerolineae bacterium. GTDB lineage: Bacteria > Chloroflexota > Anaerolineae > Aggregatilineales > Aggregatilineaceae > JAFGTJ01. The sequence continues at coordinate 2,267 of JAFGTJ010000542.1, forward strand.
CGGCATGGAAAATGTCGCCACCGAATTGATCAAAGCCTTGCCCGACATTTACACGCACGCGACCGCCAGCCTGGATCACACTACGGACGCTATCGTCGAGATCAAGCTGTATCCCGACGCGAACGCTCTCGGAGCCATGATCGCGCTGAGCCTGCCGCCCATTCGTGGCTGGAATGAACCGGGCGAATCGCTCAAGATGCTGGTGGAAGAAGGGACGCTGCCATCATCGGGTGTGCTGGCCCACGAATTGACACACTTCCTGACCTTCGATATGGCGGGAACTACACGCGGCCTGTATCCCTGGTGGCTGATGGAAGGCATCGCCCAGGTCGTGTCCGAAGAATTCCGCGAGGAAGACAACTGGGGCGCTGATCAGATTGCGTATATCCGGGACCTCTACCTGCAAGGCGAATTAGCACCCTGGGACCAAATAAGCGACTTCGAGGAAACGCCCGTCAACCTGTGGCGCTTGGTATACCCGCAGGGCTATGTCTTTACGCGCTACGTGACCGAGGTATACGGCGAGCGCCAGCGCAACAACTGGCTGCGCGACATGGCCGGGGACCTGGATATCGATGCTGCGACCGAACATACGCTGGGCCTCACGTTCGAGGAACTGGATCAGGGATTCGGGGAATGGTTGGTCGCGGCGCTGGAAGATGAAGTGGGATAGTTAACTTTTCCCCGGAGCGCCAATCGCTTGTTTAGTATGCCGAACATTGGCGACAATGGTTGGCCGAAACGGGCGAGTTTGTGGTGTGGGTAGGCAGTTCATCGCAGAATATTCACGATTCTGCTATGGTTACACTCACCACAAACTCGCCGTTGTTCGGTGGACCGAATCCGCCACAGGAACCGTTGCCGCTGTGATGTTCAGATAAACTAAAAGGAGCGTCTCCCCATGCCATTGCAAGCCCTGACCGGCGCGCTGCCCGCGCTACATCCGACTCTGAACGAGTTTCCCGCCGTGAATGATCCCGATGTGCTGTGGGCCATGCTGCAACGGCTGCTGCTCGCCCATGCCCCATCCGGTGGCGCGAACCTGCT
>JAFGTJ010000120.1 GCA_016934195.1 Anaerolineae bacterium
AGCGGGGGCCGTCCCGCGTGGCTCTCGCAGCAGTATCCCGAAGTGTGCCAGGTTGATGAACACGGACGGCGCGCGCCACACAGCGACCGCCATAATCACTGCCGGACCTCGCCCGTGTATCGCAAAAAATGCCACCTGATCAACACCCAGTTGGCCGAACGCTACAAAACGCACCCGGCCTTGCTGCTGTGGCACGTCTCGAACGAGTACAACGGGGCGGCCTGTCACTGTGACCTGTGTTACGCCGCGTTCCGGGAATGGCTGAAAAAGCGCTACGGCACGCTGGACGCCCTGAACAAAGCGTGGTGGACCACATTCTGGGGGCACCGTTACACCGGCTGGGACCAGATCGCGCCGGTCGATCACTCGATCAACGGCCTGATCCTGGACTGGCAGCGTTTCATCTCCGATCAGACGCTCGACTTTTTCCTGACCGAAGCGCGGCCTCTGCGCGCCATCACGCCCCACATCCCCGTGACGACCAATTTCATGCAGCCCAATGTGGGCCTGGATTACTGGCAGTTTGCCCCGCATGTGGACGTGATCGCCTGGGACAACTACCCGCGCTGGCACCGTGACGACGATGTGGTTATGGCGGCCAAGACGGGTTTTTACCACGACATCCACCGCGCTTACAAACGCGGCCAGCCCTTTTTGATGATGGAATCCACGCCCAGCGGCACCAACTGGCAAGGCGTGTGCCGTCCCAAGCGACCGGGAATGCACATGCTGTCGTCGTTGCAGGCCGTCGCGCACGGCTCCAACTCGGTACAGTATTTCCAGTGGCGCACAAGCCGGGGATCGGCGGAGAAATTTCACGGCGCGGTGGTCGATCACGGCGGGCGCGAGGATCACCGCGTATTCCGCGATGTGGCCGAGGTGGGCGCGGCGCTGACCCGGTTATCGGACCTGATCGACACCACAACGCAGCCCGAAGTCGCCGTGATCTACGATCTGCAAAACGAATGGGCCATCAACCGCGCGCTGCTGCCTCGCAACCAGGATATCGACTACCAGCAGACGTGCATCCGGCATTATACGCCCTTCTGGAAACGCGGCATCCCGGTCGATGTGATCGATTCGGCCCAGGACCTGAGCGCCTATAAGCTGGTGATCGTGCCGATGCTGTACATGCTGCGCGGCACGTTCGCGGAGCGCCTGGAAGCATTCGTGCGGGCGGGCGGCACGGCGGTAGCGACGTATCTGACCGGGATCGTCGATGAATCCGATCTGTGCTTTCTGGCGGACGCGCCGGGGCCGCTCGGTCCACTATTCGGTATCCGGCGCGAAGAACAGGACGTATTGCACGATGGACATGATGGCCTGCTGCAAGCCGTAGAGGGGAACGCTTTGGGGTTGTCGGGACAGTATAACTGCCGCCATTTCGCGGACGTGCTGCGGGCTGACGGCGCGCGCGCGCTGGTCGAATATGCGTCCGACTTCTACCGGGGGCAACCGGCGGTGACGGTCCACGCCTACGGTCAGGGCGAGGCGTACTACATTGGCTCGCGACCTGATGAAACGTTTCTGAGCGATTTTTACGATAGCCTGAGCGCAAAGCTGGCCCTGCAACCGGCGCTGGCGACCGTCCTGCCAGCGGGCGTCACGGCGCAAATACGCCGGTCAGACGCTGCTGAATACGTGTTCGTGATGAATTTTAACGCGGAGGCGTGCCAGGTCGATCTGGGCGCGCATTCCTATATGGACGCGCTGACCGGCGCAGCCTGCCCACCATTGCTTGACCTGGACGGCTACGGGATTCGAATTCTGCATCGCGCCAGATCGACATGATTATGGGGTTCAATACATCATGCCTATAGATAAAAATTCGCTTCCAAAACCTGTGTATTTGGACAAGATAAGGATTCCTGGCGGGCTGTGGGAACAACGCCAGACAATCAACCGCAGCAGGACAATACCGGTTATCTACGAACAACTGCAAAAAACGGGGCGTCTGGACGCATGGCGTTTGGACCCGGACCGCGAACGGCCCAAACGCCGCAGCGTGATTTATATGTTCTGGGATTCGGACACCGGCAAATGGTTAGAAGCCGTTGGGTACAGCCTGCACACCCATCCCGATCCGGCGCTGGAAAAACAGGTGGACGACCTCATCGACCTGATGGCAAGCGCACAGCAGCCGGACGGTTATCTCAACACCTATTTTGCCAACCTGGAACCGGAAAACCAGTGGGCCAACCTGCGCGACTGGCACGAGATGTACAACGCCGGACATCTCACCGAAGGCGCGGTGGCCTATTACCGGGCCACCGGCAAACGGGCGATCCTGGACGTTCTGGCGCGGTTTGCGGACCAGATTGCGGCGCTGTTTGGTCCCAATGAGGGGCAGAAACGCGGCTATCCCGGCCATCCCGAACTTGAAATGGCGCTGGTCACGCTGTACCGCGCAACGGGCGATAAGAAATATCTCAATCTCTCGAAATACTTCATTGACGAGCGCGGCCAGGACCCGCATTACTTCGATATCGAAGCGAGCGAACGCGGCGAAGACCCGGACGATTTTTGGGCGCAAACCTACAAGTACTGCCAGGCACATAAGCCCGTCCGCGAACAAACCGAAGCAACCGGCCATGCCGTGCGCGCCTGCTATCTCTACGCGGGAATTGCTGATGTCGCGCTCGAAACCCAGGATCAGGAACTGGTCGATGTGTCGCGCCGTCTCTGGGACGATCTGACCAGCCACCAGATGTACATCACAGGCGGGCTTGGTCCGGCCCATTCCAATGAGGGATTCACGTTTGCCTACGATCTGCCCAATGAGACGGCTTACGCGGAAACCTGCGCCGCTATCTCGTTGGCATTCTGGGCGCACCGGATGTTTCACATCGATCCACACAGCCGCTATATCGACGTGATGGAACGCGCGCTCTACAACAACGTGCTGAGCGGTGTATCGTATGAAGGGGAGCATTTCTTCTACGCCAATCCGCTGACATCGTACCCGAATGTCAATCCCCACGAACATTTCAGCGGCATCACGTCCGACCGGCACTACCGCCGCTCGGAATGGTTCTTCTGCCCGTGCTGCCCGCCCAACCTGGCGCGGATCGTTGCCAGTATCGGGGGATATTTCTACTCCACGACTGCCGACCGGCTCTACGTGCATCTGTATAACCAGAGCTCCGCCGATTTTGAGTTTGGCGGACAGGCCGTACAACTCGAACAGCAGACCAACTATCCCTGGGATGGCCGTATTCAGTTCACGGTGAAAACGGATACTCCCGCCCAATTTGAGTTGGCGCTGCGTATACCGGGTTGGTGCCGCCGCTATACGCTGGAAGTCAACGGCCAGCCGCAGTCCATCACGCCGCAAAACGGCTACGCGGTGATCGCGCGCCAATGGCAGGACAGCGACCGCGTAACCCTCGTGCTGGACATGCCGGTCGAACGCATGAGTTCACACCCTGACATTCGCCAGGACGCCGGGCAGATCGCCTTGCAGCGCGGGCCGGTTGTGTACTGCCTGGAAGAAGTGGATAACGGGGCGCGGCTGGCGAATGTCGCCATTCTGCGCGACGGGCAACTGCACGTCGAATTTGACGCGGACCTGTTCGGTGGAATCAGCGTCATTACCGGCGAGGCCGTCCGCATCGAACCGGCCTCCTGGCCCGGCGGTATGTACCAGCCACAATCGGTTGTGGAACACACCCAATCACCATTTCAATTTAAAGCTATTCCGTACTATCTCTGGGCGAATCGGGACCCTGGGGAAATGCGCACCTGGATTCGCCGAATTTAAACCGTTCGATCAATTAAACCGGAAGTAGTCTCGGAAAGGGAATTCAAATATGACTCGCCTATCACGTAGAGATTTCTTGAAAATCGCAGGAGCACCGGTAAAGTGACCCCCAAAGTCAAGACCAAAAATCGGACAAAATAAGGTGGATCATCGGTTCCCCTGTGTGCCGAAATGGATCAGGGCCGGGGTGCGGTAGTCCAGACTTTGGTGCGGGCGCTCGTAGTTGTATATCTGGAAGTTTTGAATTTGAACTGCTCACTAAACTGTCGTCTTTGCTTTCCCATTCGTTCCTCCACAAGCTTTTCGGATTATACTTCGATCCACCTTAGCTTGTGGTCTCATTTCTGG
>JAFGTJ010000543.1 GCA_016934195.1 Anaerolineae bacterium
AAAGGGGGAGCAGGTCGCGCCGTTTTCCCCCTCTCCACAACGTGGGGAGGGGGCCAGGGGGAGGGGCTAACTCACGATCACGCTATTTTGTAGTCCTACCATGAACGCAGATGCACACGGATTTTTGTTTTTATCTGTGTTTATCTGCGTCCTATATTTGCGGCCTGTTTTGATTTCGCCGCCGCTAATACCCGTATTCCCCATACGGCGCGGGCACGAACGTCGCCGTTGGCGGCGGAGCCTCCGGCGCTTGCGGCCCGGAGATGGGCGGCAGCGGCGTCATAGTCGGTGTGGGGGTGACGGTCGGTGTAGGCGTCATGGTCGGCAGCGGCGCGCTGTTCCGGGTATCGTACTTCCAGTGCTGGATCAGGCCCCAGTCTTCCGGCGGCCAGTAGCGCACAAAGGCGCGTCCCACCACGTATTCGCGTCCCACCGGCCCAAAATCCTGCGAATCCTTGCTGGCCCCCCGGTTGTCGCCGAGCACGAAGAATTCATCGTCCCCCACGACCCATTCGCCATCGCACGATTTGCCGCGACAGAAGTTCTCGATATACGGTTCTTCCAGCAGCTTGCCGTTGATGTAAACGCGCCCTTCGAGGATCGTCACAGTATCACCGGGCAGTCCAATCAGGCGCTTGATAAAATCGCGGTCCGGCTGTTGGGGATAATGAAACACCACCACGTCGCCGCGCTGCGGTTCGCCGAGCAGGTACGACAGGCGGCTGACGATGATAAACTGGTCGGTATCAAAATTGGGCAGCATACTGTGCCCGTCTACTACGAACCGGGCCGTTGCCAGATTCACAAAAGCGTAAATCGCGCCAATCAGCAGCAGCGTCTCGACCAGTTCGCGCGCGAAGGAGCGTCCCTGGCGAATGATCGGCTGCCGCACCCCGGTAAAAATGGCTTCTTCGGGAAACGTTTCAAGCGGCGCGGCGTTATAGGACGTTGTGTCGTAAGGAGATTCCAACGGTTTTTACTCTGGTCTGGATAAACGGATCACGCCCCCACTATAACCCAGGGCGGCCCGGCTGGCAATGAACAACGGCCAAAAATGTCCCAACGCATTCTTCACAAATTCCGCCGAGTCGTGCTACAATCAGCGTTCCTTTTTGCCGACAAGTTAATCTTAATTGGTTTCATAGAGAGAGTTATTCCAATGGCTCGCACCGTTTTGGTTGTACTTTTTGATGACGTGGACACGCTCGATTTCTGCGGTCCGCTGGAAGTGTTCTCGATCACCGGGCAGCGCGCGACCGGCCTGGTGCCCTTCACCGTCACGACCGTCGCCGAACGCGCCAGCCCTCCCGTGACCACGCGCAGCGGCCTGGGCATCATACCCTATTATACCTTTACCAACGCACCTCAGGCCGATCTGCTGGTCATTCCCGGCGGGCTGGGTGCGCGGCACGAACGCAACAATCCCGCCATGATCAATTTTATCCGCCAGCAAGCCCAGTCCGCCGAACTGGTCTTTTCAGTATGCACCGGGGCGCTGCTGGTGGGCGCGGCGGGACTGTTGAAGGGACTCAAGGCCACGACCCATGCCTCCGCGCTCAAGGAACTGGCCGCGTCGGTGCCGGAGTGCGAGGTATTGGACGGGCCGCGCTACGTGGATAACGGGCAGGTGGTCACGTCGGCGGGCATTACGGCGGGGTTGGACGCCGCGCTGTACATCGTCCAGCGGTTGTTGGGCGCGGACACCGCCCGCGAAACCGCCCGCCACCTGGAATACCGCTGGCAGCCGGAGGAGTAGTGAGCGGTCAGTAGGGGCGCTGCTTGCCGCGCCCTGTTTTTTGGGCGGGCGCAGCAAGCAGCGCCCCTACTCAACGTGGGGCTGAGTGCGCAGCACGCAAGACAAGACACGGATGCACCAGCCATACCGCGCACCCGCGTCAGAAGGAGCGTCGGCTGCCAGTTCGAAGGAGGCGAACCAGCAGCACAGTCTTGGAGGGCGCTCGCACACGGAGGGCACCAGCGCGAGCGCGGGGGCATAACAACAAACGTTGTCAGCAAATCGTCACTTCGTTATACGGCACTTTCAAAATTTGTTGTCACCAATTTTGAACCGCCATCCCTGCCCGCGAGTAAATATAGCAAGAGGGCAATCGTTTTCGCACGTCGTCAGTGCCTACCAGCGCCAACGAAATACCAGCAACCCGCGATCATTTGGCAGTTTTGTCAGGCTTCAAAAGTTGCGGAAATTTTCGTTCTGCGCTATATACTCAAGTATGATGCAAATCGTCAATCACAACCTAACTTACATTTCCACAAATACTATGTGGGCGACGCGCGCGGTGCCGGGCCGGTCTGGTGTGACGGGGTTGATCAGGTCTGATCAACGGCATTGGATGCGTCTTTTGTTGTGTGTATAGTGCCTGTTATTTCAAGTAATTAGTGCCGTTTAGGTTCTCAAAGGAGCGACGATGATCCCATTTCCCCCCCACGCTTGCCGAGGCTGTACCGGTCGGCGCTACCCCAAATCGTCATAGCACCAAACGTTGTCAGTAAATGTAAGCCAACAAAAATAGTGGAAATAGCTCAAAGGAGGAGCTACCAACTATGTTTAAGAAATCACTGCCGTTGATCGTTGTCTTGACAATGATCGTGGCCCTCGTGCCCAGCGGCTTTGCCCTCGCCAACAACGCCGATGTGACCCTGACCAGCACCCTGCGCCAGGGCGAACCGATCACCCTGTATTCCACCAGCAGCAGCAATCTCAGCTCGCTCGATCCCCAGATCGCCACCGATACCGTGTCGATCCAGGCGATTGAGAACCTGTTCCTGGGCCTGACGGACGCCGATCCGCTGGTGCCCGGTGACATCCGTGCCGAAATTGCGACGGCCTGGGAATATGACGCCGAAACCCTGACCTGGACCTTCACCCTGCGCAACGACATCCCCTGGGTGCATTGGGACCCGGTCAACGACGAAGCGACCGTGCTGCGTAACCTGACCGCATTCGACTTTGAATACGGCATCAAGCGCGCCTGCGACCCCCGCCTCGGTTCCCTGTACGGCGCGGTAGCGGCCAACGTGATCAGCGGTTGCGACACCCTGAACACCATGGATGTTAATGAAGTCACCGACGAAGACTACGCCTCCGTGAACGTGGCGGCGCTGGACGACACCACCTTCGCGATCACCCTGCGTGACGAGTTCGGGTTCTTCCTGAGCATGACCCCCATGTGGATGCTGCGCGCGGTTCCGCAGGAAGTCATCGCGGAATACGGCGACGATTGGGTAGAAGTTGGCAATATCGTGACCAACGGCCCGTTCGTAGTGGACGAATTTGTTCAGGGCGTGCGCCGCGTTTACATGCGCAACCCCTTCTTCCCCGAAGACCTGCTTGGCCCTGGCAATGTCGAACGCATCGTGACCACCGTCGTTCAGGACATCGGCACGAGCTTTGCGCTGTACCAGGACAATGAAATCGAATCAGCCAACATCCCCTCCGCCGAACTACAGGCAGTGCTGGCGGATGAGGCTTACGAAGGCCAGATCTCGCAGGTTGCCGATCTCGCCGTCTTCTTCTTCGCTTTCGCGTTCGACAAGGCCCCGACCGACGATGCGTATGTCCGTCGCGCGTTCTCGGCTGCCGTTGACCGCAACGCTTTCGTGCAGGAACAACGCCAGGGTCGCGGCGTCCCCATGATCCACATGACGCCTCCTGGCATCTTCGGCGCGCCGCCCATCAACCAGGTGGGTGTCGGCTACGATCCTGACTACGCCCGCGAACAACTGGCGATGTCGGCTTACCCCGACTGCGCCAACATGCCGAACATCAATGTCGTGACCTACCAGGGTGCCGGTGCCTGGGCCGAATTCGTCGCTGCCAGCCTCGAGCGTGAATTGGGCTGCTCGGCGGACCTGTTCAGCATCGAACAGCAGGAATTCTCGGTGCTGCTCGCCTCCACCGATCCTGCCAACCCGCCCGAAGACCGCCCGCACATGTGGACGCTCGGTTGGGGTCCTGACTACCCGGATGCCCACAACTACATCTTCGACGCCGGTTACTTCGCCTGCGAGTCGGAAAACAGCACCCACAAGCCCTGCACCGAGGTCGATGACCTGATCGCGGCAGCCGCCAGCGAATCCGATCCCGACATCCGCAAGGACCTGTACAACGAAATCGAAGAGCGCCTGTTTGGGCCGGAAGGCGAAATGCCCCTGATGCCCCTGTACATGCGCATTGACTACGTTTTGAACAAGCCCTGGTACACTGGCCCGTTCCAGACCGACGGTCTGTTCGGTGGTGCCCACTGGGATTGGCGCACGATTGATCAGGAAGCTCAGATGGCGGCGAAGGGCGGCTAACCCCGTTCGTCCCTCCCCTGGCAGCCTGACCTAACAAGCTGCAACGACCGGCGGTGTCTGTGTGACGCCGCCGGTTTTTTGTGCTATGCTGGGCCTCACCCCCTAAATCCCCCTCTCTAACCTTGTTGGAGAGGGAGACTTCGCCGCCGTGTCGCATCTGCTCCCCCTCTCCATTTAAAATGGAGAGGGCCGACCAGCGGTCGGGGTTGGGGGGTGAGGCTAACTTACCAATCACGAAAGGACGCGCGTATCATGGCCCAAGCCGAACAACACCCCCGTTGGAATTGGAAACCGCCCGTCTGGATGAACGCCACCATCACGGGACTGCTCAAACTGCCGGTGCTCCATAAACTGGTCAGCAAAAATATCCTGCTGATCACGTTCACCGGGCGCAAAAGCGGCCAGCAGTTCACCACGCCGATAGCCTACGTCCGCGAGGGCCGCGACTCGGTGCTGATCCTGATCAAGCGGTTCCGCCCCTGGTGGCACAACTTCGAGGAACCGGCCCCGGTCACGCTGCGGCTGGAAGGGAAAAAAGTCCCGGCCACCGCCCGCGTCATCACCGATCAGGACCTGGCGGTGCGTCTGCTGGCCGCCTACCTGACCGGACAGCCGCGCAGCGCCGACGCCTACGGCGTGGAGATCGGGCCGAGCGGCGAGCCGAATATGGGCGACGTGCAGGCGTTGGCCCCCAAGATCGTGATCGTGCGGATTACGGTGAAGTAGCGTTCAGCGTTCAGC
>JAFGTJ010000121.1 GCA_016934195.1 Anaerolineae bacterium
GCGAACCTGACCGCGCCGCGCAATTCCCCCTCGCCGCCTGCGATATCGTTGGCGAATTGCGGACGTAGGGGCGCTGCTTGCTGCGCCCTGTTTGTTTTTTGGCGGGCGCAGCAAGCAGCGCCCCTACCCCAACGCAGCGGTGACAGGTTCGCCAACGGTATCAAGTCCCCCTCTCCGTTTTGAATAGAGAGGGGGATTCAGGGGGTGAGGCTAATCCCACACCAAAGCGAGAGAGTCTATGTTCCGGCCCCGCGCGCGGTTGAGCGCGTTTATAGTAACCCTGCTGTTGATCGAATTTCTGGACGAACTGACCTTCGGCGCAAGCGAGGCCGCCTGGCCCCTGATCCGCACCGACCTCGGTTTGACCTACGCCCAGATCGGGGTGCTGATGAGCGCGCCGCGCCTGTTCGGGAATCTGGTCGAACTGCCGCTCGGCATCCTGGCCGACGTGTGGCGGCGGCGCATCCTGATCCTGGGCGGCGGGCTGGTGTTCGCCCTGGCCCTGGTCCTGACCTCGCTCAGCGCGGGCTTTGTAGCGCTGCTGCTCGCCTTTCTGCTGCTGTACCCGGCTTCCGGCGCATTCGTGAGCCTCTCCCAGGCCGCGCTGATGGACTCCGATCCCGCCCGCCACGAACCCAATATGGCCCGCTGGACCTTCGCGGGATCGGTGGGCGTGGTGGCCGGGCCGCTGGTCCTGAGTCTGGCGGTCGCGGTGGGACTGGGCTGGCGCGCCCTGTACGCGGGCTTCGCGGCGCTGGCGGTCCTGCTGGTGATCCGGGCGTCCCGTTTCGCCTTCCCGAACAGCGCGACCGCGCAGGGTCACGAAGCCCGCAGCGGGAAGCGCAGCGCGAGCGCCGTCCCTCACGATGCCGGTAAACCGCATACCTTCCGTGATGGGGTGCGGTCGGCGCTGCAAGCTATTCGTCGGCGCGACGTGCTGCGCTGGCTGGTCCTGCTCGAAGCCAGCGACCTGATGCTCGACGTGTTATACAGCTTCCTGGCGCTGTATTTCGTGGACGAAGTAGGCATCAGCGCCGACCGCGCCGGACTCGCCGTCGCGGTGTGGACCACCGTCGGCCTGATCGGGGATTTCCTGGTGATCCCACTGCTGGAGCGCGTGCCCGGTCTGGTCTACCTGCGCTTCAGCGCGGCGCTGGTCCTGGTCATTTACCCGGCGTTTCTGTTGATTCCGCTGTTAGGGGTAAAATTGGTCCTGCTCGGCCTGCTCGGATTGCTCAACGCGGGCTGGTATGCCATTCTTAGGGCGCGGCTCTATTCGGCCATGCCGGGGCAAAGCGGCGCGTCGCTGGCGGTGAACAATATCAGCGGGCTGGTCGGCGGCCTGATCCCGCTGGCGCTCGGCCTGATCGCGGAACGGGCGGGCCTCGGCGTGACGTTGTGGTTACTGCTGGCCGGACCGCTGGCCCTGCTGATCGGCCTGCCGCGTCCACCGCGATCTAACTCGCCCGATCCTATTTCCCCCTCTCCACAACGTGGGGAGGGGGCCAGGGGGAGGGGCTAATGAAAGGACGACTCGCCATGCAGCAGCAAAACCGGTTCAATACCCTGGCGCTCCGGCTGTGGCCCGGTCTGGCCGACCTGGACCCCCGCCAGCAAATTTTAGCCTATGGCCTGATGCGCATCATCGCCATCACGACGCCGCTGGCGCTGCTCGCGCTGATCTGGCTGATCGCCGCCACCGAGCCGGACGTATTCGCCGATCACGGGCTGGTGCTGGTCCTGGCGGGCGCGGCGCTGGCCTTCATCGAGCAGCGGAAATTCAGCATCTACATGGAACTGGCTACCGGCGATCTGGTCCCCACCACCAGCACGTTATCAAACCTTGTCTATTTCGGCGCGGCCCTGATCTTCGGCCCTACCGCGCTCTGGCTGATGGTGGTGGCGAGCGTGCTGAGCCTGCGCTACCTGTTCCGACCGCGCGCCTGGACCTGGCAGGTGTTCTGGTCGCACGTCTCGACGATGACGCAGGCGCTCGGCATCAGCATGTTAGGCTCTCTGATCGGGCTGGCGGTATATACCGGGTTGGGCGGCGAGTATCCGTTGGCCGGGCTGGACGTGGGCGACTGGCTGCCCGCGCTGGTGGCCGTTCTGGTGGACGAGCTGTTCGGGATCGGGCTGGCCCTGGTGCTGCTGTACCAGTTCAACCGGACAGCCGGGGTTGAAAGGCCGCTGCACAGCCTGATAAACTGGCTTAAGACCATCATTGTGCTGGCGACTCCGGGCGCGCCGTTCGCAGTGCTGGCCGCCCTGATCTACTCCGAGGCGGGCCGGGGATTGTTCCTGGCTTTCGTGGCCGGAATCACGCTGGTGAATTTCCTGGCCTACCACCTCAGCCGCACGGTCGAACTCAGCTTGCAGCGCGCCCGCGAACTGGCCCAACTGGAAGCGCTCGGCGAAGCGCTGATCCAGGCCCCGCCCGATCTCTCCACCCTGCGCGACCTGCTGGATGCCTACCTGAACCGCATGTTCCCCCAGGACTGGGCAGTGGTCCGGCTGTTTGACGCGGCGGAATCCGGCAGCGACACATCGCCCGCCCTCTATCTCGCCAATGACTCCAGCCTGCCCCCGGTCGAAGACTCGATCTGGGACCACCTGCGCGCCGCCGAAGAAACCTACATCCACCTGCCCCACACACCGCTGCCCGGTGTGCGCGGATCGCGGGGAGCGGCGGTGGTATGCAAAATTCTGGCCGACGATCCGGGGCAGGAAGGCGGCGAGAAAGAACAGTTTTTGGGCGGCGTCTTCTTGCGGAGGGCCAGGACTCAGGGCAAACCCACGACATCACTCGCGGCAATCCAATCGCTGGCCTCGCAGATCGGATCGGCCCACTACCGGGCGCGCGTCCACCGAGACACGCTTGCGACCCAACGCATGGCCCAGGAACTCGAATTCGCCGGGGAAGTGCAGGCCCGGTTCCTGCCGCGCCATGTGCCCCAGATTCCCGGTTGGGACATCGCGGCGGGCCTGACTCCCGCCCGGCAAACAACGGGCGATTTTTACGATTTCGTGCCGTTCGAGGATGGCCGGATCGGGTTATTGGTGGCGGACGTGGCCGACAAAGGAACCGGCGCGGCGCTCTACATGGCGCTGAGCCGCACGCTGATCCGCACCTTCGCCTTGCAGCATCCCGACGCGCCGGAGGAAGCGCTCCGGCTGGCGAATGCGCGTTTGCTGACCGACGCCGACTCCGACCAGTTTGTCACCGTCTTTTACGGCGTGCTCGATCCTGCGACCGGGCGGCTGGTGTATGCCAATGCGGGGCACAACCCCGCCTACGTGCTGGCGAACGGCGCTATACGCGCGCGCGACCCTGTCGCGTTAACCAAAACCGGGCTGCCGCTCGGCATGTTCGATGATTTTTCCTGGCAGCAGGGCGCGATCACGCTGGAACCGGGCAATCTGCTGGTGGCCTATACCGACGGGATAAGCGAAGCACAAGACCGGGACGATGCCGAATTCGGCGAGGATCGCCTGCTGGCGGCGGTCACGGCGCGGCGTGACGATCTGGCAGCGGGCATTCACGCAGGCGTGATCGCGGCGGTGCGGGATTTTGTGGGCGATGCGCCGCAGTTCGACGACCTCACGCTGATGATCGTCCGGCGGGGGTAGGGATGCGCGTACCGGAGAACGGCCTCACCCCCCCGGCCCCCCTCTCCAGCCAAGCCAGAGAGGGGGGAGACAGGTCGCGCGCCCCAACCCCCTCTCCATTTCGAATGGAGAGGGGGTTGGGGGGTGAGGCCGTTTTTTCTCCCCAACACCAAACACCCCTGCAAAAGCGCGCGATTGTGTACCTGCTCCCCCTGCTGCTCCCTCTCCTGCTGACTCTCCTCACCGCCTGCGACCCGGTCGAATCACCACGCACGGAGTCCGGCCTATCTGCCGTCACGCTCGCGCCGACCGGCACGCCCGCCCCCACCGCTTCCCCGACCGTGTCGGGCTGGAACACATTGATTCCACCCACGCCCACCGATCCGCGCTGTTCCGCCGACGAGGTAGCCCGCATTTTGCAGCACATGCCGACCTACGTTCCCGGTGCGGGATCGTTCCTCGCGCTGGACGCGGACGGCTTCATCACCCAGGACGGCGAGCGCTTCACCGTGCGCGGCGTGAACTATTACCCGGCCCGCGCGCCGTTCCAACGCTTCACCGGCTCGGACCGCGACACCATCACAGCGGATTTTGACCTGCTGCACGCCGCCAATATCAATACGCTGCGGCTGTTCGTGCGCTACGAGGGCCTGTTCATCTGCCCGGACAGCGGCGCGGTGCCCGATCCGAGCGCGGTGCTGTGGCTGGACAGCGTGATCCGGCTGGCGAGCGCGCGCGGCCTGCGTATGATCCTGGTCCTGCACGATCTGCCCAACGCGCCGTTCTACGCCGATCCGAGTCTGGCGCTGGCCCAAACCGCGTTTCTCATCACCCGCTACCGCGACGAACCCGCGATCCTGGCCTGGGACCTGCGCGACGGCGGCGACCAGGACTACGCGCCAACCAATTACCAGGGCGATCCACTGCCGGAGATGATCGCGCCGGTTTCCCGTAAACAGGTGCTCGACTGGCTGGCGCGCACCGCCGCCGCCGTCCGCAAACTGGACCCGCTGCACCCCATCACGGCGGGCTGGCGCTTCGATGCGGAGGCGACGATCTCATTGGTGGATTTCGTCAGTTTCCAGCATTACGGGGATGCGCAAACGCTCCGCGAACGGACCGCCGCGCTGCGGTCCCTGACGGATAAACCGCTGCTGGTGATCGCGTTGGGAGCCAGCACCTACGGCGGGTTTAGCGAGATCGAGCAGGCACAGCGCCTCCGCGAGACGGTGCGCGCGGTCGAAGGCGACCGGCTGGCCGGGTGGCTGGTCTGGACGGTGTACGATTTTCCGACGGAAGTCACCTGCTGGCCGGACCCGTGCGCCAGCCTGGACGATATCCGCCATCACTTTGGGCTGTGGCGGGCCGACGGATCGCGCAAGCCCGCCGCCAACGCGCTTGAGACACTCGCGGCGGGCCGGTAGGGGATACGTGTAGGGGCGCTGCTTGTCGCGACCCGGTCGAAAAAAAACAGGGCGGAGCAAGCGCCGCCCCTACGCCGTGTGCCCTGGTAGGTGTGTAGGGCCATACGCCCCGTGCGCCAGGACCGTGCTACTTTGGGGGCACGACCTCCCAGTACGTCAGTTTTCCGGTGATACCTTCCGCCGCCAGTCTGCGCGCCTTAACATAATTGCAGATCGTGGCATAGGCCATCACCAGACCAAAAAATCCCGCAAATCCCAGTACGAAAAGCAGTATCACCCACTCCATACGCTGGGCAGATTCGGCATTCACCGGGCGGTTGGTCCAGGGATCGGCGGTGACGTATTTCACCTGGATGGTGGACTGGCCGCCCGCGTCGAGTTCGCCCGCCACCCGCTCCCACAGGGCCTTGTTAATCGAAAACCATTCGTTTTTCCCGATGTCGTTGGCGAACGTGTACCACTGCCCGTTGACCTCGAACTGGTAGCGCACCTCGTAGATCAGGGTCGTCTTGCGGGTAGCAACGACGCCAGCGGGCCGCCGTTCCATGACGCGGGCTTCGGTCACGTAAGCGGTGGTGGTGGTCGTCTTGCTGGCCTGTTCGATCTTGGGGCGCGATTCCAGCGTGCCAATGCCCGGCAGCGTGATGTCCTGGCCGCCATACGCCAGTTGGTAGACCGGGAGCATCAGGGGAACAGCCGCCAACAGCACCAGCAGCAGCACAAAACGGTCCACGCGCAGCAGGATTTCCAGCCGCTGGGCGGGGGCCGGTGAAGGCCAGTTCTCGACGCGCCGCACGACCCGGCGGCCATTTTTTTCCACGAATTCAAAGCGCGCACCGCACGCCGGGCAGGTAAAAAACACCGCGTTCCGGTCGATCTGGATGGGCGCGCGGCAGTCCGGGCATGAACCTGTCAGCATGAACCAGCCTCCTCAAAACCGTGATTGACACGACCCGCGCATCCGGGCTACTTTTTGGGCACCACTTCCCAGTACCGCAGCGTACCGGTGCGGCCATTCGCGGCCACCTCGCGCGCCAGGAAATAATTGCGAATCGCGGAATAGAGCAGCGACAGGCCCGTAAGCCCCGCGAATCCCAGTCCGAAGAACAGAAATAACCACTGCATACGATGGGTGGTACCGGAGTCTAACGGGCGGTTGTCCCAGGGATCGGCGGTGACGTACTTCACCTGGATGGTGGACTGCCCAACCGTTTCGAGTTCGGTGTACACCCGGTCCCACACAGCCTTATCAATCGGTTTCCACAGGTTGGTACGCCCGGTGTCGTCGGCGTGGGTATACCACACGCCGTTGACCTGGAACTGGTAACGCACCTCGTAGTCGGTGGTGGTGCCGCCCCGCGAGCGCCGCGTCTCCATAATGCGAGCTTCGGTCACGTAAGCGGTGGTGGTGGTCGTCTTACCGGACTGTTCGATCTTGGGGCGCGATTCCAGCGTGCCAATGCCCGGCAGCGTGATGTCTTGATACCCAAACGACAGCAGGTAGGCCGGGTAGAGCAAGGGAATAGCCAGCAGCAGCAGTAGCAGCAGCAAAAACCGGTCCACGCGCAGCAGGATTTCCAACCGCTGGGGCTGGGTTGAGGTTCGAGTTGAGGTCGCGGCTGGGGCCAGAGTTTGTCCGGGCGGCGGCACCCCGTAGGGCGAGAGAGAGGACGACCAACTGTAATAAGATGGGTCTGAATCATATGTGTCCCGTTTCTCACGACTAAACGGGTTGGACGGTGGCGAGACGGGGCGCGATACCGGGCGCGGTTGTGACACCGGGCGCACAGGCGGCGGGATCGGGTTGGCCGACTGCACGCGCCGCGCGACCCGGCGACCATTCTTCTCCACGAATTCAAACCGCGCGCCGCACGCCGGGCAGCCGAAGGATGCCGCGCCTTTGTCGATCTGTATGGGACTGCCGCAGTCCGGGCATGAACCTTTAAGCATAAATCAGCCACTCCTCACAAGTGATATTTGCGAAACGATTCCAACACACCTGAACAAATCCCAGAACAACTACCTGGAAGTTCTATCACCGGCGTCGAATTGAGGGCGATTATGAAGGGCCAGCGATCCATATACCTGACACGCCTGGTAGGGATTCTGGCAGTGGGGATAGAGAGAGACCCCCGCCTCGACCACAACGATCCTGTTTCTGCCCCATCTGACAGAAAGCAGACTCAATGTATCTATATATCAAATTCCTCAAAACCGCGATTCGCACATTAATGAAAATATACGCCATCAACGTGACCGTCCCGTGACCATGATGCGACCATGATGGGCCTGACAATCCGGTTCGTGATAGGGTTTGATTAGCGCCTGGTTGGTATTAAATAACGTGGTCTTACAAAATGGGTGCGCGGCTGAAAACCACCAGGGGATCGGGGAAAAAGGCGGAAGGGCGCGGCAAGCAGCGAACGGCAGGAAGGGCGCAGCAAGCCGCGCCCCTACGCCGTATGCTCTGGTAGGGGGCTGTTGCCAGACGCCCCCCCTAACACCGAATCGCGTATTATCCCCCCAAACTGGCCGCAACCTGCGCGACCATCTCGGCGGTAGGCACATACATCGTGGGTTCGGGCAACGAGGGCGAGCCATAATCGCGTATCCAGGCAATCCGACCGTTCGCGCCCACCAGGATAAAGGTGTGGCCCGGTTCGCCGCTGCCGACTGCCCACTGCGTTACGTCGTATAGGTCTGATTCACTACCGGACACTTTTTGAGGTGAGAGATTGTCACCTGTAAACTACCCTCCTGTTCCGACCAAAGAAGCAGGAGGAGAAAGA
>JAFGTJ010000544.1 GCA_016934195.1 Anaerolineae bacterium
TAGGGGGTGAGGCCATTTTCCGATCATCCCGCGCGCCATTCGCCAACAGTTGCCACGAATCAGGTTTCACCACAAAGAAACCGAAATTCGGCTATTTCGGGAGTAGTATCGCAAGCGGAGAAAGGGGGCGAGTCGGCTCATCGTTAAGCCCCTCTCCGCTTGCGGGGAGGGGTTGGGGGAGGGGCTAATCACCGATCACACTATCTTGTAGTCCTACCTCTCTGTGTCTCTGTGGTGAAAAAAATTTCTGCCCCCAAATCCGAACGTCCCCTCCTGATGCAGCCGTGTTGTAGGGAGGCACCCGCGTGTGCCTCCGAACGACCGTCCGATCATCGGCAGCGGCGGGACACATGGGTCCCGCCCTACGGATTGTGTGAGTTCTATTTGGTTTCTTCATTATCTGTGTTCATCTGCGACCTATTCTAATTTCGCCAGCCGGTTCACCGGACGGCTGCACGCCGTTTGCCCGCCGCTGCTGCGATTCTGGGGCGGGACGGTGTAAAATAGGAAGACGTGACAGACACCCTCATCCCTCAATTGGGAGGACATATTTTCCATGAAAACCCGTATCTTATGCCTTTTTACGCTGGTCTGCGCCCTGGTGCTGAGCCTGATTCCCGTGATACCCCCTGCCGCCGCGCAGGACGGCGGCGCACGTTACGAAGCGCCCACCCTGGGAATCGCGTTTGAACTGCCCGCCGGGTGGCAGGTCCAGATCGAGCGTAACCAGTTGATCGCCGCCGCGCCCGACGATCTGAACACGATCCAGGCCGGGGGCACACCCGCCGGGTTGGTGCTGCGCATCATCACCGGCACCTTTAACGAACTCGGCATCACCGACGCAGACCAGATTCCGGCGCAGTTAGCCAAACTGGTTCCCGGCACGGTGACTCCGCCCGCCCCGGAACCGGTCGCATGGGGCGGCGGCAGCGGCTATCAGGTCCTGGTCCAACTGCCGGAGGGCCTGACCACGCGCGTCGGCCTGCTGGCGATCACCGGGGGGCGAATCGCCATTGTGCGCGGTATGGCTCCCGGCGCGGTCTGGGACGGCGGCGCGGGCGCGCAGTTCGACACGCTGACCGGTTCGCTGGAATTCATGCCACCGACCCGTCAGGCCGACTACCTGGACGCCATCACGTCCAACGACGGCGGCGTGTTGTGGCATTACCAGGAAGCCCAACCATCCAGCGGGCGCGCCGTGCAGTTGGGCGGCATTGTCTACGATATGTTCGACCTGATGTACATCGCCGCCGGACCGGGTGGAATCCTGGTGCTGGAAATGAGCACGGGCGGGCGCGTGAGCTTCATGGGTCCCTGGTTTGACGGCAATTTCGTCGATGTCGCCATCGGGCCGGATACCAAGCTCTATTTAGCGAACACCGCCGAAGATACCCAGGCCGCCGTGATGGTGGTGGATCGCGCCGGGAACTGGTTACGCGGGTGGGGGATACGCGGCGACGGCGACGGACAGTTCGCGCCGGGGATGCCGCAGACCATCGCCGTGACTCCATCCGGCGACGTGTGGACCGTCTCGGAAGGGCACAGCAGCGGGATCACCAACCGGCTGTACCGCTTCGACAGCGTGGGCAATTTGCGGCAAACGGTCGATCTGGCCGCGCTCAACGATGCGCTGTCCGGCGTGCATATCGACGCGCATCCCCGGACCGGGGGCTTGTTCCTGGTCGGCGCGACGGGTTACATCAACGAGGTAGATACCGACGGCCAGCCGTTGGTGGTCAATCTGGCCCAGGAAGCGCTGGCCGGGACCACGCCGGTCGATATCGCCGTCGCGCCCAATAACAACCTGATCGTCGCGCTGGACGCGCCAGGACTGGACGGTTTTGGGCTGCTGGAACTGGGTCCGTCGGGCGTGCTGCTGGACGTGTTCGGTTTCCCGTATGACCCGGCGAATGGCGATCCGTTCCTGGCGGGCGATTATTTGCGCCCGCGCGGGCTGGTGGTCGGGTCCGACGGCCTGCCTTACTGGACCGAGACGCATCCCGCGACCGGCTATTCGCAGGTGCAGCGCTTCACGTTTACCGGCGACGGTCTGCTGCCGCTCGGCAGTGAGCGCGTGGAATCCGCCGACGCTCCCGAAGGCGCGCTGACGGTCGATCCGGCCTTTGGCGGCGGGACGCTGGCTTACGGGCAGGTGGTTTTCGGCGCGCTGAACAACCGCTACCCGGCGCACAACTGGACGTTCGAGGGCACGGCGGGCGAGCATATTGTGATCACGATGAAGGACGCCAGCGGCGCGGGCCTGCTTGATCCCAAACTGGTGCTCAAAAACAGCGAGGGGCTTGAGATCGCGGTGAACGATGACGTGGGCGCGGTCCGTCCCGAAGGCTTGGCCGCGCGCGACAGCGTGATCGATTTCGCCCTGCCGAGTACGGGCGTGTTCACGATCCAGGCGGGGCGCTTCGGTGGTCGCGGGGAATACATCCTGACGCTGGACCGGGTGGAGTAAGCAGGCATTGGATTGATCGGGACAATTTCGCCGGTTAGCCTCACCCCTAAATCCCCTCTCCCCTGCGCTGTGCTGGCGGAGAGGGGACTTGACACTGAGCCGGTTTCCCCCTCTCCATAGCGCAGCGTTATGGAGAGGGGGTCAGGGGGTGAGGCTAACACTCGGATTGACAGGATACCGCTTAACTTAATGCGTGTGGGGCCGGGGGGATAAGGGCAAACCGCACAGAGGAAAAAACCTGAAAAAACCATTTGCACGGACCGCACAATAGACCTACAATAGAGGCACGATGAAGGACTCAATCAATCCATTAGGCGCGGCGGCATGGCGGCGGGGCGCGCTGCTCGGCTTGCAGTGGACCGCCGTATTATTCGTCATGACTCTGGCGCTCTACGGACTGCTGGGGATCATCGGCTGGTCGGGCGTGGCGCGCGCCTTGTGCGCGATGGGAGCCGGGCCGGTGTTGGGGGGAGCCGGGATCGCGGTCTGGTGGCTGATCCGGCGTCCGGCGCTGGTCCCGGCGGAATCTGTGTCGGCAAAATCCACGAAAGGCGGGGGCAGTTCAACAAGGGATGATCACGATGGTGGAGGAACAGGAACGCCTTGAGGGGGAGATGGCGCAGCGTTATAAGCTGCTCGAAACGCGCTTTGACGCCGCGGCCAAAAGTTATGACCTGAGTTACGGCCCGCCAGCGGGCAGCAGTCCCGGCAATTTGCTGGTGACATGGTTGCGCGAACAGCACGTCGCGGTGCTGCGGAACCTGTTCCCGGCAGGCGCGGCGGTGCTCGATATCGGCTGCGGCACAGGCGAAGAAGCGCTGGCGTTGGTCCAGGCCGGGTACAGCGTGATGGGCCTTGATATCAGCCCGAAAATGATCTGGCACGCGCAGGCCAAAGCCGCCGGGAACGGCATCCAGCGCGGCCTGTTATTCCGGCACATGGCGGCGGGACAGGTCGGCACATTGGACGAACGCGGACCGTTCGGCGGGGCGTTCGCCAGCCTGGGCACGCTCAACACCGAGCCAGATTTACCGGGTGTTGCCAAAGGGCTGCACGAGTTGCTGGAACCGGGCGCGGCCTTTGTCGCTACCGTGATGAACCGCCGCTGCCTGTTCGAGATGTTGCACAATTTCGGGCGCGGCAAACGGGCCGATATGCTCCAACGCGGCGCGGACTGGCAGGAAACACGCGCCGGGGCGTGCGCGGTGACGGCTCCCGCCAAATTTTACACGCCGGACGAATTCGCCGCCGCGTTTGCGCCACACTTTACCGTCGAAACCTATTGGGCTTTTCCGCTGTGGCTGCCGCCCGTTCACCTGAGCAACCTGTACAATACAAATCCGGCCCGCTTCACGCGCCACCAGGGACGCGATGCCCGGATGCGGTCCTGGCCGGGATTCCGTGCCTGGGGCGATCATTTCCTGATGGTGCTGCGGCACGGTTCAGCGGAATGAGGGGCGTTTGGCAATCTCACTCCCAAAACATCGTATAATCACCTTGAAGCGGGTTCGCGGACCCGCTTTTTATTGAGACTGTCCGGTTATACCCGCCAGGGGGCCATCCCATGACGTTCCAACCTTTCTACCGGCCACACATCCCGCTCAACGGCACGTTCAAGGGCCGGGGACGCGATTACCTCTCGCTGCTGACCTGTCCGTTGGACCGCGCCGCGCTAACGCTGGACGGCGGCATGGTACGCTGCCAGTCCGACCCGGCGCACATCTACCCGTTCGAGGACGGCATTTTGCGGCTGGTGTCCCCCGGTCGGCGCGCCAACTTCGATACTGCTTCCGCCGCGTGGGACGAACAGGGCGCGGCGGCGGGCTGGCAGTCACCGGACGAAGCCCAGTTCCGCGCCCTGCCCCGCACCGGACTCAAGGGGTATCCCGACGATTACTGGTCGCAGCAGGCAGCGGCGACGGCGCTCCTGTGGCGTTTTCTGGAAGCGATCCGGCTGGAAAA
>JAFGTJ010000122.1 GCA_016934195.1 Anaerolineae bacterium
AACCCGACCGGGCCGATCAGTATCAACGAAAACGGCGTGGCGCAGCTCCGTTTCCGTATCACGGATCAGCCAACGGCGGACGTAACGTTCCCGATATCAACGGACGATACCAGCGAATGTGTGATCGGCGCGGGTGTCACCAGCGTGACCTTCCCGGTGGCGACCTGGGACAGCGCCGTTCTCGTATTCGTGGGCGGGGTCCAGGATATGCTGGTGGATGGCGACCAACCCTGTAACATCATCACAGGCGACCCGACCAGCGCCGATGCCTCCTACAACGTGCTGACCGCCGCCGATACCCCGAACGTGGCAACGACGATTGTGGACATTGACGCGCCCGGTATTTTCGTCGCGGTTTCCGGGTCCACCACTATCACCGAAGGAAATACGCGCGACCTGGGGTTCTGGGTTGGCACACAGCCCACCGGCGGCGCGGACGTGACCTTCCCGGTATCAGTCAGTGACCCCACCCAATGCGAAATTGCGGGCGGTATCACCAGCATGACCATTCTCAACGCCAACTGGAATGTCCCGGCGGCTAACGCGATTACGATTAACGCTTTTGACAACGATATCGTGGATGGTTCCCGGCCCTGCAACCTGATCACGGGCGATCCGACCAGCGGCGATGCGTACTACGATGGCCTGGGCGCTGCCGACAGCCCTGACGTGTTGATCACCATCTCCGATGAAGACTCGGCTGCTGTGCGGATTGTCCCGTCCACCATTGCCGCGACCGAAGGTGGCGCAAACGGCACGTTTACGGTGGTGCTCGACTCCCAACCGGTAGCGAACGTGACTATTGGCCTGACCTTTGCAACCGGCGAAGCCGCGCTGGTGGATGTCACGCCCGCGCTGCCCTTCACCGCTGCCGATTGGAACGTGCCGCGTACCTTCCAGATTCAAGCGGTGGATGACGCGGCCCTCGAAGGCCCGCACACCGATACCATCACCGTCATTTCCTCCAGCACCGATCCGAACTACGGTTCAGCCGTGACCTATATCGGCGGACTCGGCGCAGCCAGTAATGAAGTGACGGTCAACATCACCGACAACGACATGCCCGGTATCGCCGTGAACCCGGTGGCGCTGACGATCAGCGAGCCGAACGAAACGGATACCTTCAACATCGCGCTGAGCACCATGCCGAGCGATAACGTCAGCGTGGGCCTGAGCGTGAGCGATCCGAGCGAATGCTCCGTCACCCCCGCCAGCGTAACGATTATCCCCTCGGCCTGGACTACCGGCGCGAACGTGACGGTCCAGGCGGTTGATGATGCCATCATGGACGGCGACCAGACCTGTACCGTGATCACGGCCCCGGCAGTCAGCACCGATGCTGGTTACAACGGGGTGGACCCGGCGAACGTGGTCGTGACCGTGCTGGACGACGAAACCCCGCGTGACACTGACGAAGATGATGACGGAGCGGGCAGCACCGGGCCGACCGCCGAAGACGTCGCCCGCGCGCAAGCGCCGTTGTGCGGTGACATCACCGGCGCGACCAACCCCATCGTGCGCGCCAGCGTACCGGGTGGTACGGTTCCCGGTGGCGGCGTATACTGCCGTGTCCTGGCCGAATCCGGTTCCTACGCGGTACCTTACAGCGCGGCGGAAATCGGCAATATGGACGTGATCAACATGGGCGTCATCCACGCGGTTGACGTGTTCGGCATGGCAGGCAGCACGCCGGTCCCGAACTGGATGAGCAGCATTTCGGTCTGCTTGCAGGGCACGGGCCGTATGATGCTCCTGGACGCGACGACGGCTCCGCGCGCGCTGTCGCTGCTCTCGTCGTGGCAGTCGGGCGGCTACACCTGCGCCACGCTGTACAACGCCGGTACGGTGGTGC
Organism: Anaerolineae bacterium; assembly: GCA_016934195.1. Taxonomy (GTDB): domain Bacteria; phylum Chloroflexota; class Anaerolineae; order Aggregatilineales; family Aggregatilineaceae; genus JAFGTJ01. The sequence continues at coordinate 1,853 of JAFGTJ010000122.1, forward strand.
TGGTTCCGTAGTGTAACGATAGCGAGAATCGCCGCCGGGGGGTTGAAGCCCCTGGCGGCTCACAAAAAAGGACCATCAATGGCCCTGACCGGGGCGTGTGGGAAACCATACGCCCCGTTTTGTTGTGGTTGGAAGGGGAGAGGTTAATTGGGGCTAACCGGGAAAAACTACATCAGGAACATCGGCATTCCGAAGACGTGGCGCACCTTCGGGCGGTACTCTTCCACGTCGTACAGTTCGGCCACGTTCACGCGCTTGATGCCGCGCATGATGGTGCTCATGTTGATGTCGGTATACAGGCCGCGCTGGAGCGCCACCATCCGGCCAAAGCGTCCCTGTTCAACCAGACTCATCGCCATCTGCGCGTAGTTGGCGGCGACCATCAGGTCCAGCGAATCCGGCGCGCCGGAGCGCATCAGGTAGGCGACCTGCTGGTAAATGATGTTGTGACCGCTGACCTTCTTAAGCAGTTCACCCGTCACCGCGCCGATGCCGCCCAGTTTCTTATGGCCGAAGGCGTCTGCTTCGCCGCTTTCGACAATCTCGCCTTTTTCCAGCCGCGCGCCTTCCGAGACGGTCAGCATGGCGTAGTTGCTGGGATTTTCGGCCTTGTCCTTCAGGATCAGCTCGGACAGCCGCTCGACGTTGAACGGCACTTCGGAGATGATGGCGCGGTCCACGCCCGCCAGGTACGCCGCGATCAGCGACGTTTCGCCGGAATTGCGCCCGAACAGTTCCACCACCGCGATCCGCTCGTGCGACCCGGCGCTGGTGCGCAGGTTGTGGATGAACTGGACCGAGCGCGTCACGGCGGTCGAGAAGCCGATGCAGTAGTCGGTGCCGTAGACGTCGTTATCCATCGTCTTGGGGATCGCCACGACCTTGACGCCCTCGCGGTGCATCCGTTCGCCGTAGCTGAGCGTATCGTCACCGCCGATGGGGATCAGCACATCGATCTTGAGGCGATCCAGCACTTTGAGGACGTGTTCGGTATGGTCCAACACGTCGCGGTCGTGCTTGTCTTTGTGCGACGGCGCTTCGATGCCTACCAGGTGCGCGGGAACCAGGTCCGGCTGCACGTTGCTGGGGTTGGTGCGCGAGGTGTGCAGGAATGTGCCGCCGGTGCGGTCCACCGTGCGGACGGTATTTTTGGTCAGCGGCGTGACCCACTTGTCAATTTCTTTGGGATTGGTTTCGTCCAGGTCATAATTGAGCAGACCCGCCCAGCCCCGGCGCACGCCGACCATTTCGTGTCCGGCATCCACCGCGCGGTACACGATCTGTTTGATGCAGGGATTCAGGCCGGGAACATCGCCGCCGCCCGTCAGTACAGCAATCCGTAACGTCATTGTAGTGTCTCCTAGAGTAACTTAAACTAAACTCGCGTCGGGCCGGTTGGTGCCCGCCTGTAACCACTAGTTGAAAAACCGCGCGTGATTATACCACCTGTCCGCGTCCGCGCAGTTGATGATTCTCACTAAATAGCGGGGAAAATCCGCTGAGTTTGGGAAATAGGCAGGGGCGCTGCGTGCCGCGCCCTATTCGCCGCGTGCCATCTGGCTCTGCATGGCGGCCAGTTTTTCGATCAGCTTGCGGTTGCGGCCCTGGGCGCGCATATAGGCCAGCAGCAGGATAAACCCCAGAATCCCCAGAATGATCACGCCGATGGTGTCCTCAGCGTTGACGTAAGCCCCATAGCTCTCGTTGGGCCGCGCATCGGCGGGTTGGTGGCCGTTATTGGCAGACATGGCATTCCCTCCTTTTTCGTAGGATACTTTTATTATACCTGGTTGCAAAATATTTGTTTTTAGCAGGAAGGTGTTGGCGCGATGAAAAAAACAGTTTTTGTGGTTCTGATTGTCTGGGTGCTGATCGTGGCGCTCGTATGGGCGGCCTGTGACGGCGATTCGGATAACGGGAATGGGTCGCACAATGGCGGCGGCGGGGAGAACAGCGACAGTAACGGCGGTGGCGGTAACGGCGGCGGTAAGGAGTCGCTGCCGCTCGAAGCGTTGGACAGCAGCGTGCCGGTGCGGGATGGTCCCAGCCTGGGGTATGGCGAGATCGGGTATATCGCGGCGGGCACCACGTATGCGGCCACCGGCACGAATCGAACGGCGGAATGGGTCCAGATCGACTATAAAAATCAGGAGGGGTGGGTGTGCGCGGCGGACAGCTCGCTCCATGATGCGGCGGACGCGCTTCCAGAGACTGACGGGGCCAAATATTCCTGTTATCAAAGCCACCTGGGATCGCTGGATGGCGTTCTCACGGGTGTCAATCCTGCGAAGGCCGAGATACTCTACATCAACGGCATCATGGTCACGTATAAGCAGCACCTCAAAACCCTGGAACTGATCGAGGATGCGTTTAAAACTGATCGGGTCATGGGCATTTACAACGAAACCGGCGGGTTTATAACGGATGTGGCCCAGGCTTTTGACGACATCATAGAAGGGCGCATGGGGCAGCGCGTGGGACCCGAAAACCGGGCGGCGGAGTCGTTGGAAAGGCAGATCAAGCGGCGCGGCAGCGACCCGTTGATAATTGTGGCGCACAGCCAGGGAACGGCCATTCTCGCTACCGCGCTGTTCCGGTTGGAACCAGACCGCGATCTCAGTACGCTGGTGATCTACACCTATGCCAACGCCGCCGCGCTTTACCCGGCAGGGCCAACCTACCGGCACTGCGTCCACCAAAGCGACATTGTCCGATTCTCCCCATTTTATGAGAGGTTTGTACAGGATGCCAGGAACCAGCACGCCGAGTTCGCCAACGCGCCCAATCCTGGGTCCATCTTCGACTTCATGGGCAACCACGAACTGGATGGTTATCTGGCGAGCCGCGCGGCGGGCCTGTGCCCGTTTTAATGCGCGCTG
>JAFGTJ010000123.1 GCA_016934195.1 Anaerolineae bacterium
AGAGGGTGGGATTTGAACCCACGGAGCGGAATTACCGCTCACGCGCTCTCCAGGCGCGCGCATTAGGCCAGACTATGCTACCTCTCCGTGTAGAATGACGGCAATTATAGCGGTGTGATGGGCCAGGGTCAACCGCCATTTGCCGGGTTTTTTCGGATTATTGGCACATGATGGGGCGCGCAGGTTTGCCCGCGATGTTGACACCCATGCCAAAGTAGGGCGATGGATCGAGCGTGTTCCCCAGGCGAGACTCATTTTTAAAACTGCCGTCCGGGTCGCTTTTTACGATGCTGAAATGCAGGTGCAGGCCCACCGGGGCCAGACTGCCGCCGCTGTATTCGCCCTGAGTGCCGAGCAGCGTTCCCTGTGTTACCCAGACCTCGCGGGTTCCTGCGGGAAAACTGTCCGCAATGTACGACGTGTCCCCGTCCCGTGAGGCCATATGGGTGTAGTAAGTCCAGATGGTGCGGCCCGGTTCGAGCGGATCGTCGTGCCGGATGATGACGGTCGCTTTCCAATCCGGCAGCCGGGTCAGGTAGCCGTCATATGCCGCGTAAACCGGCACTTCGCCCGGTTCGCCGTCCCCGAAGATATCCACGCCGGTATGCCGCTTGAAAATATTGTACGGGAGGGCCGAATCGCGCCACAGCAGGCCAATCAGCCCATCCGACGGCAGCAGGAACGGCGCGCCGGGGCACGGTTCACGCTGGATGGTGGTTAACTCTGGACGGCTGGCCGGGTCATCAAACCAGCGGTTGATGTACTTATTGCTGTCGCTCTGCGATTGGCTGTACAGCACCAGCGTAATCACGCCACATATTCCGGTGCCGATCACTCCGGCCAGGGCGATCAGACCCTTTTTCCACCAGGAGAGGCGGCGCAAACGGGTTACAAGGTTTTTTAGCATGTTGTACTGTGTACTATTCGATGAAACCGTGTTTTTTCAGCCACGCTTCAAACTGATCCTCGCCCGGTTCGGTGATCATGCTGCCCCGGTCGATGCCGCGCGGACTGCCTTCCAACGGTGCGGGATTTTCGTAGGGCAGGTCTTCGCCCGGATTGGCGGCGATGATGGTGGGCACCGACTGGAACCCGGTCCAGTCGATCACGCGCTGCTTGGCGTTGTCATCCTGGTTGATGAACACTTCGCGGTAGGGGACATTTTCGCGTTCCAGCACGCGCTTGGCAGTGCGGACAAAGGGGCAGGGCGTAGTCCGGGTATACATCACGACTTCATAACTCATTTTTATATCTCCAGTGTGAACCAATTAAAACACTTAACCGCCCTGTTCCAGCGGGTTGAGGAAGCACCGAACCGCGTTGGCGATGCCCTGGGCCAGCAAGTCCTGCTGCTGGGTCAAAATCAGGCGGTCGTTGCGCATAAAGCCCAGTTCGATAATGACGATGGGGGTATCGACGGCGATTTCGCCGAATGTGTGGTATTCCGTCATGTCGAATGTGACGCCAAAATGCCGGGGCAGCCCGGTAATTGCGCCGTACTGGTCGATCAGGCAGGCCAGCAGGCGCTCGTCCGCGCCGCGTGTGGTTTGCCGTCCCGAAGCGGATACAGCGTTGAATCCCGTCCCGGCGGCTCCATAATCTCCGCAGTCGTTGGTATGCACCGAAATCAGAGCATCGGCCTGGTAGCCGCGCAGCCGGGAATCGAATTCTTCCAGCAGGTCTACCGTGTATTTGTCGCTTTGCAGCAGCGCGACAGCCTGCCGCGCCACCGCATCGTTGATCGATAGTTCCGTCAGTCCATCGTCGCACACTGCACCGGGGTCTGAGGAAAAGTTCGTATCCTGGGGCGGACCGCTGTGTCCGGCGATAATGCCGATCTTCACCGTGCGTATATCGGTTGGCAGCGGCGACGGCTGGATGTTGATCAGGCGTTGGGTGGCCTGCACGCGATTCAGTCCGGCTCGAAATTCTTCTGAGAAGAAGTTGGGCCGTGTCCACAAGGAAAAGATCGTGGATACCAGGACCGCCGCCAACCCCACGATCACCAGGGTGCGTGTCGTGTGCAGCCATACCGGAGCGGTGGATCGCTGTTGGCGCTGCTGGCGGCGGCGTGTTCGTTCCCGCCGGTACGAAGTGGACTGGCGCAGTGGGATAGCCGGTTCCGGGATGGTGGGCAACTCGTCGATCATGCTGCCGGTTAGGTTGTCGGCTGTCGTGTCGCCTACCGCGTTAGTTGTGCCGCCAAACGTGTAAGCCGCGAAGCCGTTTTCTGCCGGAGGATCGTCCGCGTAATCAAGCGGAACAAGATCGGATGCGGCAGGATCGGCAGCATCCCCGTTTCCGGTGTCGTCTGATTCGCCTACCGGGGAATCAGTTTCCGCGTCGAACTCATCGCCGAATTGGGCCGTATCGTAAGTATGCAGTTCAAAATCGTCAAAATCGCCGGACATGGGATATCTCTACCATTGGACATCTCGAATCTTAGCGCACTCGCGCGCAAAACGAAACTACCGACACAAAAACGCTGCCCCGGAGACGGCCTGAACATTGTCTCTGGCGCAGCGTTTTGAGTGGGCGTATTGAGAGTTTAGGTGTTTTTAGAGGACAGGCGGTCGAATACGTCCCGGTTGCGCACGTTGTCGAAACGGTCCTTGACCAGCGCATTGATGATCGCTTCGGCAGCCTGGACGCCGACGATTTCCTGAGCCTCGTAGGTGCTGGCTCCCAGGTGCGGCGTGTAAACCACATTGGGCAGCCCCAGCAGCGGGTTGTCCGCTGCGGGCGGTTCGACGTCGTATACGTCAAGCGCGGCTCCGGCCACTTTGCCGCTTTTTAATCCTTCGGCCAGGTCTGCGCTGTTGATCAATGAGCCGCGCGCGGCGTTGACGATCAGGACGCCGTCTTTCATTTGTGCGATGGCGTCCCGGTTGATCATGCCCCGCGTTTTATCGGTTACGGTGGCGTGCAGCGAGATGATATCGGCCTCGTTGAGCAGGTCTTCCAACCGGGGCACCAGGGACAATCCCAGGTGCCGCGCGACGTCTTCCGGCACAAACGGGTCAAAGGCGACCTCGACCATACCGAGACACTGCGCGCGTTCGGCTACCGCGCGTCCCACGCGCCCAAAGCCCACGATCCCCAGGGTTTTGCCCATGAGCTGCGTGCCCATGAATGTTTTGCGGTCCCATTTTCCGGCCCGCATCGAGGCGTCGGCTTGCGGAATGTGACGGGCCAGCGCCATCAACAGGGCCAGCGCGTGCTCGGCGGTCGAGATGGTATTGGCGTCGGGGGTATTCATGACTACGACGGCGCGTTCGGTGCAGGCATCCAGGTCGATGTTATCCACACCGACGCCCGCGCGCACCACGAAGCGCAGATTGTCGGCTTTTTCCAGCAGTTCGGCGTCAACCTGTGTGCCGCTGCGTATGATGAGCGCGTGCGCTTCCGGGATGGCGGCCAGGGTCTCGGCGCGATTCATTTTCCCCGGCGCAATGACTTCGATGCCATCAACGGAGCGCAGCTTGGCTAACCCGGCGTCGTTCAGATTGTCAGGGACAAGAACGCGGCATGTCATCAGGCTTGCTCCAGGAAATCATTAATCGCGGCGAACAGGGCTTCAAGGTGGTGCGGTTGGGTATCACCCATGTGAGCAATACGGAAGGTTTTACCTTTCAACTTGCCGTACCCGTTGGAGAGCGTCATGCCGCGTTCGGCCAGGAACGCATTCAGCGCGCCCAGGTCAATTTCGCGGGTGTTGGCGATGGTCGAGACGGTCGGGGAATGGTAGCCTTCTTCCGAGAACATCGCGAACCCGGCATCCTGGACCCATTGGCGCGTCATCTCGGCCATTCGGTCGTGGCGGGCGAAGCGTGCTTCCAACCCTTCGGCCAGCATGTCGTCAAGCTGGCGGTCGGCGGCGTACATCAGCGCGATGGGCGGCGTGGCTGGCGTGTTGTTTTTCAGGTGACTTTTGTGCAGTTCCAGCACGTCGAAGTAGTAGCCGCGATTCTTGACCTCTTTGGCCCGTTCCAGTACGGCAGGTGAAACGGCCCCCAACGCCATACCGGGCGGCAGCGCGAACGCTTTCTGGGTGCTGGTCAGGCATACGTCGATGCCCCAGGCGTCGGTGTCAACTTTGCCCCCGGCGTAGATGCTGACCACATCCACCAGAAACAGCGTATCCGGGTATGCTTTCAGTACCTCTGCATAGTCTTCTAGCGGGTTGCGAACGCCGGTGCTGGTTTCGTTCATCACGCAGGCTACCGCGTCATAGGAGTCGTGGGAGAGCGCGTCGGCCAACTGTTCCGGTTTGACGGACTGGCCCCAGTCAACCGCGATCAGGTCCACGTTTTTCCCGTTCACGCGGCTGGTTTCAGCCCACCGCTCGCTGAACGCGCCGCATGTCAGGTGTAGAATCTTGGCCTCATCACGCACACAACAGCGAGAAGCCGATTCCCAGATACCAGAGCCGGACGACGTGTAAATATATACCGGGTTTTCGGTATAAAACGTTTGTTGCAGCTTGGGCTGAATGCGCGCATACAGTGCGGCAAACTGGGACGACCGGTGACCGATCATCCAATCCGCCTGAGCATCCAGGATTTCTTCGCGCACTTCAACCGGGCCGGGAATAAACAGCCGGATGTGTTCAGGTTCTCGTGCCATACAAACGTGTCCTCCCCAAAGGTGAGTTAAATTGAATTAGGGTCAACGAATGGTATTGTAGCGCCATTACTGGACGATGGATTTGTCCAAAACGCACCAATCTTACCCCAAATCAGGCTGTAAATTATGCACTTAGCACAAAGATTGCCGGAATGCCGGAACTGGCGGTCAATTCAGCGACCGCGCTTCGCAGCAGCCCGGTAAACATCAGGATCGCGGCCAACACGTTTAGGGCGGTTTCAGCAACTCCCACGATCATTATTTCTCAGGCGGGTAAAAGAGGTTGTAGCGCCGTTCGTTTTTGTCGTAAAACTCAACGCCCGCGTCGGTGATCACGGCCATATACTGCCCCTTGTAATGGCCGACCGTGCGGAATACCTCGCGCACCAGCGGCGGCTCGTGATCGCGCAGCGGCAGCAGCGCGTCCCAGGTCCCTGCCGCGCCGTAGCCTGACCCGTCCGCCGGGATGCCGGTTTTTCCGGCGATGTATAGGCGGCGCAGCGCGCGCCACTGGGTTTGAGTGAGCATATCGGTCATCGCGTTTCCCCTCTTTTCTGCTTTCCTGCCGAATCGGGAACCTTTGCGGAACACACAACGTCTATCTATAGGCAGGCAGTCGTAGAACGCGCGTCGTTCCGCGCGGCGGCGATTCTGCTAGGATCGTAACATTACTTTCGTGTCTGTGCATGAGAATGCACAAGGAGATGAATTCAAATGTCACTCAAGAAACTGGTTCTCACCGTTGTGCTTGTGATGATTGTTGCTGCTCCGGCGGCGTGGAGCGCGGTTCCTGCCGGGGCGCAGGGCGATTCCTTACCCCGGACCATTACGGTTGTCGGGCAAGGCGTGTCCTATGGCGCGCCGGATGTTGTCCGAATTGGGTTAGGTGTGGAAGCTGTCAACGAGGATGTGCTGCTCGCCATGAACGAGTCCAACAGCCGCATGGAAGCGGTGATGCAGGTGCTGCGGGATAACGGTGTGGCGGCAGACGATATCCGTACCGAGAATTTCTCGATTTACCAGGAACGCTCCTACGGCATGGGGGACCCGATGGAACAGACTTCGGCAGTGTACCGGGTGTTTAACGGACTGGTGATCACGCTGCGCGATACGACCAAAGTTGGGGAACTACTGTCGGCGGCGGTGTCGGCGGGCGCGAATATGGTGAACTACGTCCAGTTTGACATTGACAACCGGATCGCGCTGGAATCCAATGCGCGCGCGCTGGCGGTTGATAATGCCCGCGCCCGCGCCGAAGAACTGGCCGGGATGTTGGGGTTGGCGGTTGGTGATCCGGTCAGCGTGTCGGAAGGTGGCCCTGAATACTACTCGCCCATGATGGGCGGCGGTGGCGGCGGCGCGTTCGAGGCGGCGGCAGTGCCGATCAGCGGCGGAACACTCAGCGTGAGCGTGTCGGTGACGATCACGTTCCAGTTGGTAGCGGCCAGCTAGGACTGTTCGAACCGTATAACCATTATAACATTATAACTGTAAGCATACGGGGGCACTGCATAGATCAGGCAGCGCCCCTTGTTTGGATGGCCCCTTATGACCCTTATTCGCCCTTTATCAGTTGTTTTTGTTGTGATACACTGGGCGCGTTGCAGGCAAAATATCTTTTAACCCAGGCTATTGTCAGGGGGGGGAAGCTAATGTTACAATGGGGCATGAGATGAAACCACACTTCCCTTGCTGTTTCCACAAATACTTTGTGGACCACGCCCCCGCTCAGGTATGCAAATCACCTGACTCCGCGCGTTCCGGTGAAACGGCGCGTGTTTTTGAGGCGTATATATAGACAGCGAGTGTTGTGAGGTAACAGAAAGGCCGACGCATGGGCGAGTCTGAACCCCGCGCCGTAACCCCGCTTGATCTACCGCTGGTGCGGCGCGTGCTTCCACAGCATTTGCCATTGGACATGACGGCGGCGTTATCGCGTGGCATTTCGGGTATGGAAGACGCGCTGCTGTCGGCGGTGCCGTTAACCGATTTGGGCGCGCCGACGGTCGTGTTTCGCAAAAATGACTGTGGTTATGTCGGCCAACTGCGGCTACCGGGAGATAAGACCGTCGCGCACCTGACTTTTCTGGCTCCCGAACCGGGCGAGAATGAAACCCATGAGTGGACGCGCCTGTTAGAGGCGCTCACCCTGGAGGCCGGGAAGCGCGGCGCGCATTTGCTCAAGGCCGAGATTGATGAGAATCACCCGGTTTTTGTAGCGTTTCGGTTGGCGGGTTTTGCCGTATATGCGCGGCATGTCATTCTGCGGCGCGCGCCCCGGCGTATTCTGAACGGGACCGATGCCTACTCGCTTCGGCCCCAGCGTGATCAGGACACGATCCCGATCACGACGCTGTATACAAATACGGTGCCGCGCCTGTTACAGCTTGCCGAACCGCTGTCCGGCGTTGAGTGCAACGGGTTGGTGTATGAACGTGATGGACAGATCGCCGGATATCTGGTGATTATTGAAGGGAAAAGCGGGGTGGTTATCAAGCCCTACTTTCATCCCGAAGTGTACGATCAGGCCGCAGGGATAATTTTGTCCGCGCTTAAGTTTATCCCACGCGCCGAACAGCAGCCGGTATATCTCTATGCGCGGGCTTACCAGGACTGGCTGCGCGGAGCGTTAGAACGAGTGGAGTTTGAACCGTGGGCACACCAAGCTTTGATGGTTAAATATGCGCTTGTCCGGGTTGAGCGTGTCGAGACTGGCCCGCTGCCTGCCCTGGAACCCAACCATCTACGCCCACCGGTGATAGATGGGCCGATACCGCTGCGTAAGCAGTCACGGCTGGCAAAGTTGAATGGTCGCCGCCCGTTGTGGTGGCGGAATGGTAACTGAAAACCCCATGGAACGTAGAATAACAGACGATCTAGACCTGTTGAAAGCTGTCCTGCCTGACAATCTGGTCAGTGCATTGGAATCGGCGGGTCGCAAGGATGACGATTTGCTGGAAGTCATTCTCGATCTGGGCCGGGTGCCCACTGCCCGCTTTATTGACGGCGAGATTGTGTTGGATAACAAAGAGGTGTCTGCCGAGGCGATAGAATACGTCGCTACGCGCGTAGGATCCTTTGATGATGACAACCGCGCCGGGATCGAACGGACGTTGCACCGCATTAGCGCGATCCGCAACCGGCGGGGGCATATCGTCGGGCTGACCTGCCGCATAGGGCGGGCCGTCTATGGCACGATTGACATCCTGGCGGATATCATTGATGCCGGTAATAACATGCTGCTGCTAGGACCGCCCGGCGTGGGTAAAACAACCCTGCTGCGCGAGGCGGCGCGCGTATTGGCCGAATCGCGCCGTGTGGTAATCGTGGACACATCCAACGAAATCGGCGGCGATGGGGACGTATCGCATCCCGCTGTCGGGCGCGCGCGACGAATGCAAGTCGCCAAGCCGCTGCTCCAACATGAAGTGATGATCGAAGCGGTGGAAAACCACAATCCCGAAACGATTGTGATTGACGAGATCGGGCGCGAGCTGGAAGCGTTAGCGGCGCGCACCATTGCCGAGCGCGGCGTGCAGTTGATCGGCACGGCGCACGGCAATACGCTGGATAACCTGCTGCTCAACCCCACGCTGTCCGACCTGGTGGGTGGGATCGAATCGGTCACGCTCTCGGATGAGGAAGCGCGGCGGCGCGGCACGCAGAAGACCGTCCTTGAACGGCGCGCCCCACCGACCTTTAACGTGCTGGTCGAAATCCAAACGCGCGACCGGCTGGTGGTGCTGGATGACGTGGCGGCGGCGGTTGATGCCAACCTGCGCGGACGCCCGCTGCCGGTGGAGATTCGCACGCGCACCGAGAGCGGTGAGATCACCATCGAAAGCGCCCGCCCCGATTATGCTTTTGGCGAGCGTAACGGTGGACGACACGGCGCGCGCAGTAATGGCAAGCGTGAGAAACCCCGGCAGGAAGACCGGTTGCCCGATCTGGAACAGGCGGCGGCGCTGGCCGAGAAGTTTGATCCGATGACGTATGGCAGGCACGGTTTGCGGACGCTGCATGTTTTTCCGTATGGTGTGGCGCGGAATCGGTTGCTCCAGGTTTCCAAGCAGCTTGGCGTCCCCGTCGTGATCGTGGACGATCTGGAAGCATCGCAGGCCATTGTTACGCTGAAGAACTACTACCGCCGCCGTCCACGCTTGATTGTGGATGCAGAGCGGGCGGGGATCTCGATTTACGTGCTGCGGGCTAATACTGTGACGCAGATGGAGGACTTTCTGGTGGATGTCTTCCAGTTGTACGGGGATGACCGCGCCGATCCGCTGTCGGTGGCGCTGCGTGAAGCCGAAGAAGCCATCCGCCAGATTCGGGGCGGCGCGCGTTCGGTGGACCTGAATCCCCAGGCCGCCTATATCCGGCGCAAACAGCACGACCTGGCGCGCGGCGCGCGTCTGGTGTCGCACAGCTATGGCTCCGAGCCGAATCGCCGCGTTCGCATTTTCCGCGACGAGCCGGTTAGACCCTAACCGTAAAACGGTGTATCATGAAGGGGCAATTAACGAACGGTTGATTGCCCCTTTTTGATTTGCCTTTGATGCGGTCTGATGCACCGGATAGGAGCAAACGTAGCATGAGTCCTAAAGAGGTTCAAGAGATTGCACGCCGACCCCGTAGACGCGGCTGCTGCCTGATCTGGCTGGTGTTGATTTTGATCGGGGCATGCGGCGGCAGCGGGGTAGGCGTGCTGCGAACGCTGGGTGACGAACCTAACGCGATTCGTGTGACCGCCGCTATAGACCGGACCGACCTGGTTGTCGGTGATACCTTCATTATTGAACTGACAGTCGAGAACGTGGATGTAGACCCGGTATTGATTACCGGGGTGAGTCTGGAAAACAGTTTGGCGGACGGCGTTCAGATTATGACGACCGATCCGGGCTACCGCAGCGTGAAGGATCGCAGCATCCCGCTTGTGAATGATTGGACCGAATACCGGCTTGACCGGCGGTTGGGTGACGGCGATACACTGGTCATCACTATGACGCTGATGGCGCAGCAGGTAGGCACGTACAGCGGCGATGTGTCGGTCTGGGTGGAATACGAGTTGTTGGGCTGGAAGGTTTCGCGGGCGCGGCGCGCGAATGTGGAAGTCACGGTCCGGTAGAGTCTGGCAGGGTCCATGTTTATTTCATTTGAAGGGCCGGACGGCAGCGGCAAAACGACGCAGATAATCCGGCTGGTTGAGTATTTGCGCGCGCAGGGACGGCAGGTATTCCAGACACGCGAACCAGGCGGTACGCCCATCGGCGATCAGGTGCGGGATGTGCTGCACGATCTGAAAAACGAGGGAATGCACGCCCACACCGAAATCCTGCTGTACTGCGCGTCACGGGCGCAGTTGGTGTTCCAGGAAATACAGCCCCGGCTGGCGGCGGGCGAGATCGTGATTTGTGACCGCTACGCTGACAGCACCCTGGCGTACCAGGGCTACGGACGTGGGTTGGACCTGGACACGCTGCGCCTGATCTTGAATTTTGCGACACATGGTCTTCAACCCGACCTCACCGTGTACCTGGACATTTCACCGGAGGACGGACTCCGCCGCCGGGAGCAGGCGGCGCAGCACGGCGCGGAATGGAATCGTATGGACGCGCTGTCGCTGGAATTTCACCGCCGCGTGTACGAAGGCTACCGGGTATTGATGGACGCCAATCCGGGACGATGGGTAAGTGTACCGGCTCTGGGCGAACCGGACGAGGTGTTTGCGCGGGTGCGTGACGCGGTGATGGCGCGGCTACAATCTGAATAACCGTCAGATAGCGTTTGTGTCTGTTCACCGTAGGAGCGCTGCGGTCGAACTTTCGGTTCGCGCGCGCCCTATACCGTGTCTTCACCACCACTCAATAATGGATTATCGCCCGGTGGATTGGGCAGCGTAGTCTCGATATCGTCGGGGCTTTCGCCGCGTTCCAGCCGCGTGACCACCTCGTCGAAGTCTTCTCCCATATCTTCGCCCGTTTCATCGCTCATTGCCCGCAGCATTTGCCCCATCGTGCGCGGATCGCTGTGTTCCAGGTCGTCCAGCATGGAGTCATCGGAATCGCTCCACCCGCCCGATACCAGCCGCGAGATGGTGGATTTTTTGATCGCTACCCGCGAGATCAGCCGGGTCAGGTCGGTGCTCTGGCAGCGCGGGCAGGTGTGGGTAGCCTGATCGTACTCGTCATAGGTTTTATAGCGCAGCGTAACGGCGCGTTGGCAGGCGTTGCAGCGAAATTCATACACCGGCATGATGGATTCTCCGTTTATGTGTCGTTGGTGAGGTAGAGTCTAACCAGAGTCCAGGTCGATGCAAGCCAGCATCGCATTCGGCCACGCGAACCAATGGCGGGAATAGACCTCGAACGTTGTCTCATCGTATGATTCGGACAGCGCCCCGTCCCACTGGGCCGCGCGCGCCAGCCGCTGGCTTATTCGTTCCTCGCGTTGTTTGTCACCCATCGCGCGCGCGGCGATGATTTCTTGAGCCTCACCAAGCGGCCAGGGTCCTGGCGAATGGACTGATCCCAATCGCCTGCCGGGAGTCGCGCCGGGATTCGCCTCTGAGAACGCGAATTCCATCGATGCGCGCCATACCGGATCGCCGGTTTCTGCAAAACCCCAACGCGGGGCCATCACCAGCGGAATGTCGTTGGCATCGTGATACAGGTAGTGGTGTCCGTGACCGTCGCCAGCATAGGCGTAAATCCGCCGCCCGTTATGCTCGGTGATGAGATGGGTGTTAATGGCTTCTTTCACGTTCCGGGCCATCTGCGCGTAGCCGTGTTCCGGCAAAAGCGCGTGCAGTTCGTTGAGAACGTGCCACAGCAGAATGTGACTCGAAATCGGGTACGGGTAGGGGATCGGATCATCACCGGGCGTTTCTTCGGTGGGGAGCAGCCACGTAAACGCGGCTTTTTGAGCCAGCAGCGCCTCGATCACCGGCTGGATGTGGTGTTTCACGCGGTCGAATGTCGCCAGATCGCCCGTTGCCGCCGCGTATTCGACCAGTTCCAACAGCGGGAACAACTGCTGATCGAGCTGGTAGCCCGTGTCCTTGATCCGCCCGTTGACGAGATAAGATCGCGCCCATAATCCACTTTTAAGACGGTCGGCGCGCTCGAACATCCAGAGAATGTGGCGGCGGACGTGTTCGACCGATTCAGGAATTCCCCAGTTGAGCAGACCGCGCGCGACGTAGTAAGCGTCCCGGTTCCATGCGAGGGGTAGCAGCATGTGATCGGTAATGATGCAAGTCGTGTCGTCCTCCAACGGAACACAGCAGTTCAACCCGTAGGCCAGCCCGCGCCGTAGAATGGGGTCTGCTGGGACATTCTGCCAACGGGCGGGCCAAACGTGTACGGCATCGCGTGCCAACTGGTCCGGCGCAGCGCGTTTTAGCTGGTCGAGGTGGTGGGCGGCTTCCGCCGCGTTATCGCCGCAGGCAAACACCAGTACCAGGGACGATCCATTATAGCTGCCGCCGAGATCGACCCCGCCGTCGTCCCGTTTAATACCCGCCTGGGCGGTTAGATAAACCGCGCTGCCCAATACCCGGTTTTCCAGTCCGATATACTCGGTGTAACCCGTATCGACGATCCGCGTCGTTACCGGCGGCATTGTCACCGGCCCGCCTTCGGTGAGTTGGGAGTACGCGCAGCGTTGCAGCCAGACATTGCCCC
>JAFGTJ010000545.1 GCA_016934195.1 Anaerolineae bacterium
AACAATCCCGCCGTGTTTGGCGTGGGCGTCTTTTTCGAGGTCGGCAGCACGGACATCCCGCCCTATTCGACGCCGGACACCGCCGCCGTTGAAGAGGAGCCGGAAATGGAGTCGGAATTGGGACTGCTGGCCTTCCCTATTGCCACCAACCAGGCCGGGTTTTACCCGTCCGCGCCCAAATACGCGATGATGGCCGCCGATATGGAAAACAAGGTGCTGCTGTGGGAACTGGTGGACACCGACAGCGGCGACGTGGTGCTGAAAGGCGTGACTCCGCCCAGCCGCCTCGACTCGGATTCCCGCGACTATGTGGCGGTAGCGGACTTTTCGGCCTGGACCGAACCGGGCCGCTACGTGCTGCGGGTCGGTGAGGCCGAGAGCGCACCGTTTGAGATCGGGACGGATATTTACTCGACGCTGAAGGTCGATTCGCTGCGTTATTTCTACCTGAACCGCAGCGGGATAGCGCTCGAAGAAGCTTACGCGGGCGCGTGGGCGCGTGACGCGGGCCACCTGTCCGACAGCGCGATCACCTGCTGGCAGGGCACCGATCCCGACGGCACGGAGCGCCCCGGCTGCGATTACATCATCGACGGCAGCGGCGGCTGGTACGATGCGGGCGACTACGGCAAATACGTCGTCAACGGCGGGATTGCGACCTGGACCCTGCTCAACCTGTATGAAACGATGCCCGATGCGCTGCCCGATGGCGCGGCCAATCTTCCCGAAAGCGGCAACGGCGTAGCCGATGTGCTGGACGAAGCGCGCTGGGAAATGGAATGGATGCTGAAAATGCAGGTTCCGCCCGGTCAGCCCCAGGTGGGTATGGCCTTCCACAAACTGCATGACCGGGTATGGGGCGGACTGCCGATGGTGCCGCCGACCGAGTTCGATAACGATCTCAGCAACGACAGGCCGGGCGCGGGCCGCTACGTCTACGCACCGACGACGGCGGCGACCCTGAATCTGGCGGCGACGGCGGCGCAGTGCGCGCGCATCTGGGCCGAAATCGATCCCGATTTCGCGGCGCAGTGTCGCGCGGCAGCGGAAACCGCCTGGATCGCGGCGTTCCAAAACCCCGAGATACTGGCGACCAACACCCCCGGTAACGGCGGCGGCAACTACGACGAGGGCAATAACCGCGACGAGTTCTTCTGGGCGGCGGCGGAACTGTATCTCACCACCGGGGACGCGCAGTACGCCGACACGATCCGCGAGATGGTGGACGGGCACAAACTGCGTCCCGGCATCGGCGGGATGTGGTGGGGCGATACGCAGGCGCTCGGCATCATCTCGCTGGCGACCGTGCCAAATGACCTGGATATGGACTACTTCCAAAGCCTGATCATCGGCGCGGCGGACAGCGCCCTGAGCCGGATCAACGCGGGCGGCTACCGCGTGCCGATGGTCGCGCAGGATTACGTCTGGGGATCAAATTCGACGGTCGCCAACCGCGCGCTGCTGATGGCGCTGGCCTACGAGTTTACCGGCAATACGGCCTATCTGGGCGGCGTGACGGAGAGCATGGACTACCTGTTAGGCCGGAACGCGCTGTCGTTCAGTTTCATCACCGGCTACGGCGATGCTTACGCCCAACACCAGCATCACCGCTTCTGGGCCAACCGCAGCCAGTACCCGCCGCCGCCGCCCGGATCGCTGGCCGGTGGGCCGAACAGCACGCCGTCCGACGAAGACGCACAGCAGCACGCGATCCTGGATTCCGGCGTTGCCAAGCGGTACGTGGACATGATCGGATCGTATTCCACCAACGAGGTTGCCATCAACTGGAATGCGCCGCTGACGTGGGTCGCCGCGTACCTGGACGCGACGTTGGGGCAGTAGGGTATTACGCAAAAACGGCCTCACTCCCCGGCTGGAAAAGGGGAGTGAGGCAAATTTCTCTACATGGCGTGCAGAAATGCCTTGATCGGCTCAAATACCGGGTGATCCCAGGGCCAGTAGCCTTTGTCGGCGGCTTCGCCCAGTCGCAAACCGGGCTTGTCCCGCGATGCCAGGAACGCATGGAGTCGCGCCTTATCCATATTGGAAGGAATGTCTTCATCTTGCTCGATGCATTCAAAAAACTGGTCGATACAAACCAGCGCCGGAGACGCGGCGACTGATGCCAGACACAGCGTTTCCAACATCCCGGTGTTTTCGCAATCCGGCCAGATGAACACGCTCACACGCGGTTTTTCGCCCACTACGTCAAGGGGCCACCGAGGAACGCTCAAGCCTGCGTTGTGCAGGCCGCTGCATACTGACTGAAACGCGGATTGAGCGCGCTGGTCAGCATCGCGGATAATGCCCAGTGAAACGATATTTCGATCCGGTGTCGCCAGTACCGTCCGCAACGAATCCCCTAAATTGCCAACGCCTTGCACATCTCGGATATCAAAATCGCCCGCTATCTTGAGGTGTCTGAGCAGCGCTTGCAAAAACCGTACATCGTCTTTGCCCTCTACAATCAATACCTTTGACTGCTTGATGGGTGTTTGCCGCGTATCCTGATCGGGAACTGTCATCACCGGACCTCCAGGCCCACTTTGATCGCGGCGTCCAGCATTCCCTGATCGTACTTGACAGGCTGAATATCCTCATCGGCGCGTTCCAGGCGATACAGGCGGAAGTCGTAACCTCTCAAAATATCTGAAAACGCTTCGTGTGCTGCCGTGATACATTCCCAACTATGGGTAGTAACGAAGATTTGCGTATTCGAAGCGCGCGAGGCGCGGCCAATCGTGGCCCATATATTCTTCATTACAGAATAATGCAGACCGTTTTCAATTTCATCGATCAAGACCACGCCGTTTTCAGTGGTGGCAATTGCCAATACGATTGAAAGCAACCGGGTCATCCCGCCCCCCATCATGGATAAGGGGATCAGCCGCCCGATGCCCATATCACCATGTAGTTGGGGCACGCCTTGCGTAACCAACACCGCCAGCCGCTTAAGACGCGGCTCAAGCCACTTGAGCGTTGATGTAATTTCCTCTTCGCGACCTACAGCTTGCAGATCGCTGAAACGTTCCACATCGGCGCGGAGCGTACTGGGTCCGAGAAAAACAGCCGGGGGAACACCAGTTACTTTACCAATCTCTTCAAACGAAATAACGTCGGTAGCGTATGCTCTTGAAACTGCTTCTTGACCGCTGCTATCGTGATACTTGACCACCATTTGCCGATTCGGGAGTCTGGTCGTCAAAAACGCAGCCAACCGTTCACCCTCATTTTGGGGTTGAGTGAAGCGTGTGATCTTCGGCTCCCCCAATGAAACCGACAGGAAACGGTCCAGGTTCGCATCGTCACGACTATCAATTCCAATCACGAGGTCGATATCATAGTTGGGAAAGAGCGGTCCCCAAACATCCTCCGCAGACCCTAATTCCTCGCGCTTCATCCCCCGCAACAAGTTAAGATTATCCCCTAACGCGGGGTTCGTCGGTCCCAAATGCAAAAACAACGCCTCCAACAACGCCGTTTTCCCAACATTGTTCGCCCCGGCGATCAGGTTCACGCGCGCCAGACCGTCCAATTTCAGATCGCGGAAGCAGCGGAAATTTTTGATATGGAAGGATTGGAACATGGCAACCTCCTTCTGACTATGGCCCTGATTGTAGCACACTTACGCTACCAGGCAGCATCGTACAATTGCGCCGCGCGCCATTTCTGATCTATCATGAGACACACACAACCAGACCAATTACCAGGGATCACCGACTAAAAACACTCAGGAAGCGAGATCAGCATGGCGAAAAAAGACCAGAAAACTCCCTCTCCCCGCAACGGCGCGCACCAGCCCGGTATGGTGCTCGGCATTGACCTCGGTGGCACCAAGATTCTGGCCGTTGTGCTCGACCAGGAAGGCCACATCCTGGGCGATTCCAAGCGCAAAACCAAGCCCCACAACGGCGTTGATGCCGTGATCAACCGCGTTGCCAAGACCGCCGTCGAAGCGGTCAATGATGCGGGCCTGGATTTTTCCATGATTCAGGCCATCGGCATCGGCGCGCCGGGTGTGGCCGATTACAACTCCGGCGTGATCGAGTTCGCGCCGAATCTGGCGAACTGGGTCAACGTGCCATTGGGTCCCCGGCTGCGGCAGATGTTGGGCGTGCCGGTTTTCGTCGCCAATGACGTAAACGCCGGGACGTTCGGCGAAGCATCGCTTGGCGCGGCGCGCGGCTTCGACTCGGTGGTGGGCGTCTTCCCCGGCACCGGGATCGGCGGCGGAGTCGTGATCGATGGAAAATTACTGCGCGGCGCGCGTAACGCGGCGGC
>JAFGTJ010000124.1 GCA_016934195.1 Anaerolineae bacterium
AAAACGCGCTGTTGATCTTCCTCGCTGATGCCGTGCCCTGTGTCATGCACGTTGACGGTGACAAACTCCGTGTTGGACATACGCTGCGCACTGCAAATGATCTGCCCGCCCTCACGGTTATACTTGATTGCGTTGGTGAGCAGGTTGAGCATTACCTGCTTGATTTTGTCACGGTCGGCGCTGACGACATAGGGACATTCGTGGATCGAGATGGTAATCGCGCGTTCACCGGCCTGTTGCACGACGACCTCGGTGCATTCAGCGATCAGGTCTTGTAACTCGAAGTGCCGCACATTGAGCCGCGTGCGGCCTGATTCCAGCCGGGCCAGGTCCAGAAAATCATTGGTCATGACGGTGAGGCGCTGTGTTTCGTCCTGCATGGTGAGCATGATATCGCGGCGGCGCTCTGGGGGCAGCGACGGGCGCAGTAGCAGGGCGATGCTGGCCTTGAGTCCGGCCAGGGGCGTGCGCAGTTCGTGGACCATCTCCGCGATAAAGTCACTTTGCTGGAACAGGCGCGCGTTTTGCACGGCAATGGCGGCCTGGCTTGCCAGGGCCGAGAGGGTGTTCACGTCGTCCGGTGCCCAGGACTGATCGTTGCGTTTGTTGATCGCTTCCAGCACGCCGATGATCTGGTTGTGAATTTTCATCGGGACGGCCAGCAGGTCACGGGTCGCAAACTCAATGGTTTTATCCACATCGCGGAACCAGCGGGAATCGCTGCTGGCATCCTTGACGAGCAGCGGTTCGCCGTGCGTGGCAACCCATCCACCCAGGCTGCCTTCCATCGGAACCGGAATGGCTTCCATTTCGGCGCGGGACATGTTGGAAGCGGCCTCGAAGCGCAATTCACCGGTGGCGGGATCGACCAGCAGGATCGACGCTTCTTCGGTGTCGGTGAGTTCGGTAGCGGCTCCCACGATGTAATCCAGCAGCGCGCCCAGGTCCAGTGTGGAATTCAACTGGCGGCTGATTTCCATCAGGCGTTCGTAACGGGCCGTGAGCCGCCGGTAATTTTCGATATTCACATCGTCTTGAGGCGAAGGCGGGGTAGCTTGAATGTTCATTAGATTTTCTCGCTTTCCAGCGCGTCGGCAAGCTGCGGCAGCACATCGGCAGCGTTGGCGTGAATGACCACATCGGCCCGCGTATCGAGTGGGGTAGCGGTCAGGTTGATGATAATGAGCGCGGCCCCGGCTTGCCGGGCTATCACCGGCAGGTTAGCCGCCGGGTATACTTCCAGGGACGAGCCGATCACCAGCATCAGGTCACAGCGGCGCGCGGCCCGTTGGGCGTGAATCAGGGCGCGTGCCGGTAACTGCTCGTCAAACAGGATGACGTTAGGTTTTATCGCATGACCGCATTTTGGGCAACTGGGGAAGGTGTCGTTTTGAAAGAGCATAGCGGCGGGATAGACCTCGAAACAGCTAATACAGGTGCCTTCCCGCAGGTGGCCGTGAATTTCGCAAACGGCCTGTGACCCGGCGCGGGTGTGCAGCATATCAATATTTTGCGTGATGATATACCGGAGCTTTCCGGCAGCTTCCAGGCGGACCAGCGCGTGATGGGCCGGATTTGGTTCGGCGGTCAGGATGATGTGGGCCAGGGGGCGAAGCCAGTTATAGAAGCGGGCCGGATTGCGCTTAAAGGTGCGCAAGCTGGCAATTTCGGTGGGGTCGAAGCGTGCCCACAGACCCGACTCCGGGCTGCGGAAATCGGGAATCCCGGAGCGTGTGCTGATGCCCGCGCCGGTCAGGGCGACGGTATACGCGGCGCGCTGCATGATGGTCGCAGCAGCTCGAAGGTGTGAAGTTAACATACGCTAACTATACATTATTTTGAGTTTGTTTACCGCTGCTATAGAATGTGAAAAACGTAAATAAGACTACGATCCGGTCGAATTTCCGGCCAGTGAGCGCATCCGGGCCATCATTTCTTCGGCCAGTTTGGTGAACTGGTTGGCAACAACGGAACTGGGTTGGAACAGCACAATGGGGAAGCGGGCATCGGCGGCCTGGAATGCGAGTTCCGGGGCCGGGGAAATAATGGCCGTCATCTCGTGGTTGAGGATTTGCTCGGCTTCCTGCCAGGGGATTTGCATACTGGACTGGGTGCGGTTGACCAACACGATGTTGATGCGCGAACCGGGCATTCCGATCTGTTCAATTTCGCGCAGGATATCGCGAGCCAGACTGAGCGCGAGCCGGTCCGGTTCGACGGTCAGGGTAAGTTGGTCCATGTCCTGAAGCAGTCGCACGGACAGCCGGTTGAGGCCGGGTCCCAGGTCCAGCAGGACGTTGTGGCTGAGCGCGCGCAGGTGGCGGACGAGCATTGCCGCGCTGTCGGGCGAAACGTTTAGCAGCGTTTCTTTGGGGCGCGCCGATGAAAGCAGCAGGCGGAGGCCGCTGCTGTGCGTCATTAATTCCTGTTCAACCGCCTGGACGGTGATATCGCTGGTGGAGCGCGACAGCAGATTTGCCATGCCAGTCGAGCGCCCAAAGCCCAGTGATAAGCCCAGAGTGCCCTGGCCCAGCCGGAAGTCGGCCAGACAGGTGCTGGTGTCCTGTTGGGCGAGCGCTGCGGCGACGTTGATGCTCAGTGTGGTGGTGCCAATGCCGCCTTTGGCCCCGATGAAGCCCAGGGTCACGGCCTGGTCGTTTTGCGGACTTTGTTGGGCAGCGCTGCGAGTGAGCACGGCCTTGACTCGTGAGGCGAGTTCGGCGGGGTGGGTGGGTTTGGTCAGGTAATCGTCCGCCCCGGCTTCAAAGCCCGCCACTTTGTCATCGACCATGATTTTGGCGGTGAACATGATAATGGGAATGGCCTGAGTGGACGGATCGCCGCGCAGTTGGCGGCAGACTTCGTAGCCGTCCATATCGGGCATCATGATATCCAGGATGATCAAATCAGGATCGTCCGTGTGGGCTTTGGCAAGGGCCTGTTGGCCGTTGTTGGCAACCGCAATTTCGTATCCCTGGCGGTTTAGCATCATGCCAATGAGTTTGAGGCTATCGACGTCATCATCCACGATTAGAATTTTTTCAGCCATGCGCGATCTATCCTGACCCTGTCTTGAGTCTGTTCTACATCTATCACCCATCTGGCGCGGCGTATTTCATTAGGCCGGAGTGTAGCACGGATGAATCGGGGGTGCAAGACGGTCCGGCGGCCCTGGACAAGCCCTGAATGGCCGAATTGTGGTTCCCCAAGCGCTCAATAATTGCCCAATTGCTTCGGAATTTGGGTGATGCTATAATTCGCTCTGAAAAGAAGTGTGCGTTAAGATCAGCCGCGTCGGTTGGTTACGCATTAATGGTTGTTGAATGATCGCCGGGTGATGTTGGAGCGAACTATGTCAGAAGAACGGCTCAGACAATACGTCGAGCAGCAGGAATTGGTGCTGAATGTCACCCGCCGGATTGCCGGGAATGTGGGGTTGGACGAGATGATTCCCCATATCCTGCACAGTGCGGACCGGGCGCTGCGGGCCGATGGAGTGCGGCTGTTGTTGACCGAACCGGGCGTGCGCTGGCGGGCGTTTGCGACAGGCGAACGCGCGGGTGTCATGGCGCAGGCTGATGCCCGATTGTTGGCATATGTGACCGGGCATGGCGAGGCTGAATTATCGCGCGTAGCGGGGGATGGTCCGTTGTTGGATGAGTTGGGCGTGTCATCGGAACTGGCCTGCCTGATTGCTTTGCCGCTGGTGGCACACCAGACCCAACACGGCATTCTGTGGCTGGGATTTCAGCAGCCGCACGCTTTTGGCAGCGCGGACCGGGTGTTTCTGTCGATTCTGGCCGGACAGGTTGCGATTGCGATTGCCAACGCCCGGTCATTTGAGGCGGCGCGTAAACGGCGCGAGTGGCTTTCCGCGATTCTTGCCAGCACGCCGGACCCGGTGCTGGTGGTGGACCGGGAAATGTGTTTGCAATTGGTCAACCCGGCAGCGCTGGAACTTGTCGCGGCGTTGAGCGAAGAATCCATTGGGCAGCCGCTAGATCAGGTGGTGGGCGCGGAGGACCTGGTGCAACTGCTGCACGATTTTGGCAATGGGGACGCGCATAACCTGGAATACGCCGCCGAAAACGGATACACGTACTCGCCCAGTATCTCGGATGTGCGGACCGAAAGCGGTGAAATGGCCGGGTGGGTGCTGGTGCTGCGTAATATCACGCATTTCAAGCGCTTAAACGACAATATGTCCGAATTCCTGAGCACAGTATCGCATGATATGCGCTCGCCGCTGACGTTCATGAAGGGCTACCTCGACATGCTGGGCATGGTTGGGGAATTGAACGAGAAACAGGACGGATTCGTTGATAAGATTGCGATTGGCGTCGTCCAGATGTCGGACATGGTAGAGAAAATTCTGGACGCGGGCAAGATTGACCCGGTGGCCGGGACGTATGAACTCTCGCGGGAACCGTCCGATATTGTGCAGATGTTCAACGATGTGATGTCCCGGTTGGCGGAACCGGCGGCGAAACAGGGACTTGAATTGACCGGGACGATCTCCGGTGCGGTGCCGATCTTGAACGTGGATCAGGCGCTGCTGACGAGCGCATTTACCAATCTGGTCGAAAACGCGGTGAAATACACGCCGGAAGGCGGCCATATCGAGGTAACATTGAACGTGCAGGACAATAATCTGGTGCTGCGCGTGACAGATGATGGGTATGGCATTAGCGCGGAAAACCAGAAAAAGCTGTTCCAGCGCAACGTGCGTGTTCACCGCAAGGAATGGAAGCGCGTCAAGGGCAGCGGGTTGGGTTTGTTCATCGTGAAGAACGTGGCGCAGCGGCATGGCGGCGATGCCTGGGTCAAGAGCAAAGAAGGCGAAGGCAGCACCTTCACGATTGTGATCCCGTTGGCGGGCGAAAATATGGTTGTGGCTGAGACCGCAGCGGAAACCCCGGAGTGATTCGCGGCCTGGACTGATATTTCACCATTCTTCAAGGAAAAAATGAGAGAAAAACTCTGAAGATCAATTGCCCCGGTTTGGCCGGGGCTTTTTTGCGTATAATTGGCTGATAGAGTGTGATTGGGCAGTGTGATTGGTAGGATGGGGGACAAGATGCCGATACGAGTATTGTCCGAGGTGGTCGCGGCGCAGATCGCGGCGGGCGAGGTGGTGGAGCGCCCGGCGTCGGTGGTCAAGGAATTGATGGAAAATACGTTGGATGCCGGGGCGACCTCGGTTACGGTAGATGTGACACAGGGCGGGAAACGCCTGATCCGCGTGAGCGATGATGGGCACGGCATCCCGGCGGCGGAGGCTGAACTGGCGTTTGCGCGGCATTCGACCAGCAAATTGAGCACAGTCGAGGACCTGGACCATATTCGCACGTTGGGATTTCGCGGAGAAGCGCTGGCGAGCATCGCGTCGGTAAGCCGTGTAACGATGGTGACACGCCACCGCGACGAAACGGCAGGTGCGGAGGTCCTGGTAGAAGGCGGCGAAGTGCAGCATACCCGCCCGGCGGGCGCTCCGGCGGGCACGGTGATCACGGTGGAAAACCTGTTTTTTAATACACCGGCCCGGTTGAAGTTTCTGAAGGCCGAGAGCACCGAGCGCAAACACATCAACACGCTGGTGACGCGCTACGCGATGGCATACCCGGCGGTGCGGTTCCGGTTGGTGCAGGAGGGGCGGGAGCAATTTCACAGCACGGGCAGCGGCGATCTGGCCGACGTGCTGGTCGAGGTGTTTGGGCTGGACGTGTTCCGCGAGATGGTGGAGGTCAGCCCGCAGCCGCCGCCGCGCCCGGATGTGCCGCCGGTTGAAGTGTACGGGTTTGCGTCTACCCCGGCATTGAGCCGTTCCGACCGGGGGCATATTGTGCTGTTTGTGAACGGGCGCGTGATCAGTGACCAGAGTCTGACGTATGCTGTCATGCAGGCTTACCGGGATTTGCTGCCACAACGACGGTATCCGCTGGCGGTGCTGCTGATCACGCTGCCGCCGGAAGAAGTGGACGTAAACGTGCATCCGACCAAAGCCGAGGTGCGGTTCCGCGTGCCGGATATGGTGTTCGCGGCGGTGCAGCGAGCGGTACGGGCGGCGCTTAGCGGACAGGCTCCGGCAGAGGGCAGCGATTTTGGCGATCCGTACCGGACGGCGGAACCGGCGTGGGGCGGGCGAAGCTCAGCCCGGAACGATTTGCCCACCCCCACGTACCCGGCGCGGCGTCCGGTTGTGCCGGGTGAGGAACAGCTTCGTCTGGAACTGGAAACGCTCGATCCGGGCCGGTATGTGCGTTCACAGGAAGAAGACTATAGTGCGATTCCTGCCGGGCCGGGCCAGCCCGCACGCCCGCGCACGCTGCCGATTCTACGCGTAGTGGGACAGGTGGGCGCGATGTATATTGTGGCCGAGGGTCCGGCGGGCCTGTACCTGATCGATCAGCACGCCGCGCACGCCCGCGTGATCTACGAGGCGCTGGTGGAAGGTGAGTCGTTGGATCGGCGCGCGCTTCAGGGCGTGACGGTGCAATTTCCATCAGCGGCGGCGGTGGAATTTGAGACGGTGCTGGCGACGGCAGGCGAGACGCTGGACGCGCTGGGATTCGAGATCGAACCGTTTGGGGGGGCGACCTTCCGCGTGCGGGTGATCCCGGCGCTGCTGGTGAACGAGGACCCGCAAGTCGTGTTGAGCGCGCTGGTGGATGCGGCGCAGGATGAGACGGGCGATTCCGGTGTTCTGTCGCTGAATGAACGATTGATCCGGCAGGTAAGCGTGCTGGTGGCGTACAAGGCCGGGCAGACGTTGGATTATGACGCGATGCAAGGCTTGATTCAACAGTTGGAACGCTGCGAGTCGCCGCGCGCGGACCCGTATGGCCGCCCGACGCTGCTGCACATCAGCGGGGCGGATCTGGCGAAGCAGTTTGGACGGTAAATTCAGGAGGTTGTCAGGGTGAAATTTGGAGCAGTGTTACCTCAATTGGAGATCGGCGCGGACCCGCTGGCGATCCGCGATTATGCGCAGGCGGTCGAGGGTATGGGCTACGATTACCTGCTGGCGTATGAGCATGTGTTGGGCGCAAACCCGGCGGCGTACCCGGACCGGCATTTTGTGTATACGCACGAAACCATGTTTCACGAGCCGATGGTGCTGTTTGGCTACCTGGCGGGAATCACGGCGCGGCTGGAATTTGTGACTGGGATTCTGATTCTGCCGCAGCGTCCAACGGTCCTGGTGGCAAAGCAGGCGGCAGAAGTGGACGTGCTCTCCGGTGGGCGGCTGCGATTGGGGATCGGCGTGGGCTGGAATCAGGTGGAGTTGGAGGGGTTGGGCTACGAGTTTCACAACCGGGGCCAGCGCACCGACGAACAGATCGAGGTGCTGCGGGCGCTGTGGACTCAGCCGCTAGTGACGTTCGAGGGGCAGTATCACAGTTTGCGCGAGGTGGGCATTAACCCGCTGCCGGTCCAGCGCCCGATCCCGCTGTGGTTTGGCGGTCGGGCAGACGCGATGCTGCGCCGGATGGCCCGGTTTGGAGCGGGCTGGCTGCCCAACGAACCGACGGCGGGGGATGCCCAACCGACAATTGACCGGCTGCACGCCTATCTTGAGGAGGCAGGGCGCGATCCAGCGAAGTTTGGAATTGACGCGCGGCTGAACGTGACGCGGCATCCTCAGACCACATGGGGCGAATTCGTGGAATCCTGGCAAGCGGCGGGCGCGACGCATATCGGAGTCAATACGATGGGCGCGGGGTATGCCAGCCTGGACGGGCATCTTGAGGCGTTGCGGGCATTCCGAGAGTTGGTCGGATAGGGCGGAGATAAAAAAGGGGCGTATCGTTTACGCCCCTACCAAATACAAGAAAAGTCGCTACGACGCTGCTTCGGCTTGCTTGCGTTTGCGCTTGGCTTCGCGGTTCACGAACGGGATTTCGCCTTTTTCCCAGGAAACCAGCAGCGGCACGGCGTTGAAGATCGACGAGTAAGTGCCGCTCATCAGGCCGATAAGTAAGATGCCGATGAACTGGCGGATCGTTTCGCCACCGAACAGCAGGATCGCCACCATCACGAAAATCGCGTTCAACTGGGTTGCCAGTGACCGGTGGACGGTTTCGAGCACGCTGCGGTTGACGATCACTTCGTAGGGTTCGCCGCGATACTTGGGTGTATTTTCACGGATGCGGTCGAACACCACAATCGAGTCCTGCACCGAGAACCCGACCACCGTCAGGATCGCGGTCAGGAACAGCGCGTCAGCTTCCCACTCGAACAGCAGCCCCAGGATCGACATGACACCCATTGTGATCAGGATGTCGTGAAACATGGCGATGATGGCGCACGCGCCGTAACGAAATGATTGCGGCACCTTGCGGAAGGCGAAGACGATAAAGACCAGCACGATCACGGCGACGGCCATCGTTGCGACGATGGCGGCGCGGGTGACTTCCTTGCCGACGGTGGCCGAGACGCTGCTGCTGGTGATCTCGGCGGTTGGGTTGCTCGGTGTCAGCGACCAGAACGCGCCCAGTTCGGTGCGCAGGTGTTGTTTGAGTTCGTTCAGGCGGTTTTCATCTTCGATTTCTTCCATACGAAGCTGCCAGCGGCTCCCGGCCTGGGCCGGGAGTATGTCGATTTGCTCGACCTGGACCCCGGCGTCTTCAATACCAAAGGCTTCCAGCACGGTGGTGACGGCTTCGGTGTTTACGTCATTGACCAGCGAGAGATCGAGGACGGAGTAGCCGGGTTCTTCTGCCGGAGTGATATTGGTGGCGTCCAGACGATCCGGATCGTCATCGGTGGACAGCGACGACCAGAACGCGCCAAGCTGCTCAGGGTCTTGCAGGAAGGTGAAGAACTCGGTTGTGCCGGTCGTATTGGGCACCGTGATCAGGAAGCGGCTGCCTGCCTGTTGCTGATCGGCGGCAATGACATCGGTAGAGATAGGATCGAGGCGCTGCACGATGTAATTGCCCAGCCCAAACGATTGCAGGGTGTCACGAACGTCCTGTTCGTCCTGGTCATCAACGAACGATACGTCCATCAGTGTACCGCCGGTGAAATCAATGCTGAGCTTGATCGGCGAGCCATCGGTGATGGTGGAGTAGATCATCGCGATCAGACCAGGGATGATCACGGCGGCTGAAATCAGGAAATAGAGTTTGCGGCGTTCTGCAAAGTTAAACATGTTAGACCCCCATCAGCCGGTGATTGGTGCGCAGTTGGTCGCCCGCGAGCAGGATTATGGTGTGCAAGAACGTGCGGGTGACGATCACGGCGGTGAACAGGTTGATGAGCAAACCGAGGCCGAGTGTGATAGCGAACCCCTGCACGGCGCTGGCTCCGAATGCGTTCCCGAAGAAATACAGGATCAGGCAGATGATGATGGTCGAGATATTCGAGTCACGGATCGAGGTCCAGGCGCGCTCAAACCCGGCTTCGACGGCCCGGTCCATGCTGCGCCCGGCGCGGAGTTCTTCCTTGAGGCGCTCGAAAATCAGGATGTTACCATCGACTGCCGTACCGATGGATATCAGGAACCCGGTGATCGCCGGGAGGCTGAGCGTGATGGGAACGAATTTGAACAGCGCATAGTTGATCACCGCGAACAACAGCAGCGCGAGATCGGCGGCGATGCCGGGTACGCGGTAGTAGATGAGCATGAACAACAGCACGGTGATCACGCCGATGACGCCTGCCCGGATCGAGCGGTCCACCGAGATTTTACCCAACGAGGGGCCGATGGTGTCAAAGGCGATGATTTCCAGCGGGACGGGCAGCGCACCGTATTTCAACTGGGCAGCCAGGATACGGGCGTCGTCACGGGTGAAGCGGCCCGTGATATAGCCGCCATCCATTGTGCCAGCCTGGGCGCTCTGGGATAGGCCGGGTTGGATGACCGGAGCGGAGAGCAGGCGACCATCCAGGACGATTGCCATCGGCTGATTAGAATTGGCAGCCACGTAATCGACAAAACTGGCTACTTCGTCGCCGCCATCCTTGAGCACGAAATACACGATCCAATCGCTGCCGATCTGGTTATTGGTTTGAGCACGGGCGTCGGCCAACCCTGCCCCGGTCATAACGGTGCTGTACGGTTGGCCGTTGCTGGCTAACTGTGCCACATCTTCGGTGGGATGATCGGGCAGATCAGCCGGACAGGTGTACGCATTGTAGTCAGGAGCTGCTTCACCCTCGGCCAGCCGCGCAGTAGTCAATTCAACCTGCCGGTCAGTCAGAATGCAGGTGCCCTCAGTTATGCCACTCACGCCTGAAAAATCTACGAATTCGAGCAGGCCGGTGGATTTGATGGCGTCGAACGCGACCTGCTGTTCTTTAACGCCGGGGAGTTCGACGATAATGCGGTCGCTGCCCTGGCGCTGGACGACGGCTTCGGTGACGCCCAGGCCGTTGACACGGCGTTCTACATTGCGGCGAGCCTGGTCCATCGTGGCATCTTCGACTTCCGCACCGGGAGCCGCCTGGAGCAGCACGCGCGAACCGCCCTCCAGGTCCAGCCCTTTAACAACTTCTATGTCGCGGTCCAAGCCTCCGAAATGGATACCGGGGTTATCCGGCAGTGACATCCAGATCGAGCTTGCTGCGACTAGAATAATAATCGCAAGCCAGAGGCGATACCCTCTCATAACTTAGTTCCTCTCAAATGGCGATGTGATAAGCCAAAAATCTTGACAAGCGATCCACCGCGCCGGACAAACGGAATCGGGTTGGCGGAAACTGCGCCATGATAACGCGGAGCAGGGGGGTAAGGCAAGTGTTTTTTTGTGAGGGAATGCGCAAACAGGGGCGTACTGCCATACGCCCCTGCAAAGTTACGGGTATTATTCGGGAGACTCGCCCGCCAGTCCAAGTTCGGCGGCGATGTCTTTCATGGCGTCCAGCACTAGCGGGACGTGTTCCTCCCACAGATCGACGCCGAGCGCTGCGGCGGCTTCCGCGATTTCTTCGCGGTGGATGGCGGCGGCAAAACTGCGATCTTTCCATTTGCTGCGCACCGACTTGATCTTGGTGATGTCGCGGATATCTTTGGACGGGCGGACCAGCGCAACAGCGGTCAGGAACCCGGTGAGTTCGTCCACCGCCACCAATGACTTTTCCATCAGGCTTTCGGGCTGCACGTTGGTGCGTTCGGAGGCGTGGCAGGCGATAGCGCGCACGATGTCCTCATCGACGCCCATTTCGCCCAGCACACGCAGCCCGGCAAAAGGATGCCCATCCTCGGCGGTCATGTCGGGATGTTTCTCATAATCAAAATCGTGAATCAGGCCGGTAATGCCCCATTTTTCTTCGTCGGCGTCAAACTTGTGGGCATAGGCGCGCATGGCGGCTTCGACGGCCAGCATGTGGTGGCGCAGGCTTTCGGATTCGGTCCATTCGGTGACTAACTGCCAGGCTTCGTCGCGGTTCATGGCGATTATTCGTCCTCGGTTTCAGGTTCAGCGTTGATAATCTGGATATCATAGTGCATGGTGGCAGTATGGCGTAGCGTCGCGGCCACGCCGCAGTACGTGTCGCGGGAGAGCGCCACCGCGCGCTCGACAGCCTGGGGATTGATATCGCGCCCGGTGACGATAAATTTGACCCAGACTTCAGTGTAAACTTTGGGATGCTCGTCGGTGCGGACGCCTTCGACCTGGACTTCAAAGCCGGTCACGTCCTGCTTTTTTTTGCGCAAAATGCTGATCACGTCCATCGCGGTACATCCGGCCAGCGCGGTGAGCATGAGTTCCATTGGGCTGATACCGGCATCGTGCCCGCCGAAGGCTTTGGCGGCATCGAGCGGAATGCTGTAGCCGTTGCCGCTGTACCCGGTGAAGATCAAATCATCGCGCAGGACGACTTTGGAGCTTTTCTTTTGAGGCATTATGCATGATTCCTTTGTGTTGGTTGCTTTCGTGGCGATTTTACCGTAATTTTGCCGCTTTGTTAGATGCTGTGTAAACCGTTCGGGTTGCACGCAACCGGGAGCCAGGCTTTTGCATCCAATCAGGTAGATGGGAATTAACAAAACCAGTTGGCGAGCTTGAGGGAATGCGTCCGAATGCGTTATTATCGACGCAGTGCCGGATGTTTATGACCCAAAGAGAGCGTATGTCAACTTCACACGATGACCAACTGGTCACACGGTTGCAAGCCGGGGATCAGTCGGCGTATGCCCAACTGGTCGAAGAAAACGCCAATCGTATTTACCGGCTGGCGCTGCGCATGGTGGGTAATGAGGCGGACGCCGAGGACGTGTTGCAAGAGACGTTCCTGAGCGCGTTTAAGTCGATTGACCGGTTTCAGGAGCGGGCCAGCCTGAGTACGTGGTTATACCGGATTGCGACCAACGCCGCCCTGATGCGGCTGCGGCGCAAGGAGCCAGTTCAGGTATCGGTCGATGAGCCGATAGAGAGCGACGACGGCGACCAGATTCCCCGGCAGTTTTTTGATTTCTGCTGTTTGCCGGAAGAGTCGTTGATGCGGGAGGAAGCCCAGGCCGAAATGAAACGCGCCATTGATGAGTTATCACCCACGCTGCGCAGTGTGTTCGTGCTGCGCGATATCGAGGGACTTTCGACGCAGGAAACGGCAGACGCCCTGGACCTGTCTGTCTCGGCGGTAAAAAGCCGCCTGATGCGGGCGCGGCTCAGCTTGCGCGAGACATTGAGTCAGTATTTTTCACAAGGTCCGGTCATTACGAATGGGAGGCAACCGGGATGAGCGACCCACACACACACCATAATCATACGCACGACTGCCGCCGGTTTTTGGACGGTTTGTCGGATTACGTCGATGGAACGCTCGGCGAGGACCTGTGCCGCGAACTCGAAGCGCACATGGCGACGTGCGAAAACTGCCGGGTGGTGGTGAATACGTTCTCCAAGACGGTCGAGTTATATCACCAACTGCCTGCGCCGGAATTGCCGGATTCGGTCAGGGAACGGCTGTACAAGGTGCTGGACCTCAAGCCCTTTGTGCTGCCGGATGCGCCAGACACTTCAGGAAATCAATAGCAATTCGATATAACCCCGGTGGTGGTTGTGCATCTAATGGAATGTGTGATGTGAAAATTAACCAATCCAAACGAGGATTTACCGTCATGGCGAAAGACGAGAGCAAGAAGAAAAAGAAAAAGCGGGTGATCGTGTTCAGTACACCAACCTGCACCTATTGCAATCAAGCCAAACGTTACCTGCGGCAGCGCGGTGTCCATTTTCGGGATGTGGACGTGAGCAAGGACCCGGCGGCGGCCAGGGACATGGTACGCCGCAGCGGGCAGCAGGGCGTCCCGGTGCTGGATATCGGCGGGAAAATTGTCGTCGGGTTCAACCGGCCCGAAGTGGATCGTTTGCTGGACCTGTAGGACTACCAAAAAACAGGGAAAAACCGGCACAGGGGCAAACTGTTATGTTTGCCCCTGTGTGGTTCAGGGTGTATAGACGACCGTAGGCAAATTCGCGCTCAGCCACGCCTGGATGCCGCCCTCGACGTTGTAGACTTTCTTGTAACCGA
>JAFGTJ010000125.1 GCA_016934195.1 Anaerolineae bacterium
AATGGAGAGGGGGCCAGGGGGTGAGGCCGTTTTCCCTACTCAAACATATGCCGCCGCGCCCTGATCTGCCCGGACATGGAACCCGACAGAGTCCCGATCTCGTCCAGAATGGGACCGGCATCGACGTTGTGTTCTTTGGCGAACATGGCGGTCAGTTCAATCGCCGCCCATTCGTCACGCGGATCACGCGAACGACCCGACCGGCTGGACACGATCATGTCGATCAGGATCAGGCGTACATAACGGGGCGGGTCAGCGGCCCTGAGTACGCTCCAATCCACCGGGCGGCGATCTTCAGAACTCAGCGTGGGATCATTGATAATGTCGAGGACCCGTTGGCGGAATCGGGCCTGTGGATAGAGTTCCAGCAGTTCAAAATAGCCGTTGGTATCGCCCTGGTTGATGCGCTCCGCCAGGGAATCGACCATTGCCTCATCCTCCGGCGTCATGCGCGACCGTAGTTCGGCCTTGCGCAGTTCGTAGTCCTGCCGGTGCTGCTCGGAAAGTGAGCCGCGCGCGCGTTCCGGCGGAGCGGCGGGGCTTTCGGCTGGCTCCGGCGGCGCGAGTTCGGGATCGGCTGGAATAAGACTTGCCGGTTCAGGGCTGACCGGCGGGAGAGCGATAGGTTCGGGCACGGCAGGCTTGAGATCGGCGAGCGCAAGGTTGACCGGTTTGGGATCGGCAGGTTTGGAAACGACCGGCGCAGGGCTGGCCGGTTTGGGAGCCGGTGGCTTAGGCGCAACCGGTCCGGACGCGGCGGGCTTAGGCGCAACCGGCCCGGAAGTCGCGGGACTGGACGCGGGTGGTTTAGGCGTGACCGGCCTGGGAGCGACCGGGCGAGAACTCGTTGACCGGGTGCTGTCCATCCTGAAATCGGTCGGTCTGGTGTTGGGCGGCCTGGTAACGGTCCTGGGACGGCTCGGTTTGCGGCTGGACTGATCCCTATAGATCGGCTTATCTTTTTCCCAATCCGATGATTTTATAAGCCAGCCCACAAACAACACAATCAGGCGTATAATAACGTGCATCATCCCACCCCTTTCAAAGACCTGTAGAATATATGCTCTCTTTTAGTATATACATCCTGAGCAGTACGGCAACGCCCCCTATCGTTAGGGGTCTGTGCTCGGACCGTTTGTTCCCGGTACGAAACCCCTTTTAATGTCCGCTGGAAAAAGCGTTTTTTCCGCAAACAAGTATAATCACTTCTATAGAGTGCACTTTCTATTCCATAAGGACAATCCACCATGAGCAATGATCCCCTGCGTGTAGCCGTCATCGGCACCGGATTCGGGGCGCGGGTGCAGGTGCCCGGCTTCCTGGGTCATGCCGAAACCAATGTTGTTGCGTTGTGCGGCGCGTCGGATGCCAAGACCAAGCAAACGGCTGCCGAATACGGCATCCGGGCCGTATACACCGATTATGAACAAATGCTGGTCGATGTCCTGCCCGATATCGTCAGCATCACCACCCCGCCCCGCCTGCACGCAGCGATGACGCTGGCCGCGCTGCAAGTCGGCGCGCACGTCATCTGCGAAAAACCCTTTGCGATGGATGCCGCCGAAGCCCAGGAAATGCTGGCCTTTGCCGAGGAACAGGGCCGCGTCCACGTCGTCGATCACGAGTTCCGCTACCTGCCCGCCCGCTACTACCAGAAAGTGCTGGTAGACCAGGGCTACATCGGCGAGCCGGTGCTGATCGAAGGCGTGCAAATGTCGCCCATGCGGTGGGACCCCGACCGTCACTGGAACTGGTGGTCGGATGCCGACCAGGGCGGCGGGATGCTGGGCGCGCTTGGATCGCACTTCATCGACGCTTTCCGCTGGCTGAGCGGGCGCGCGGTGATGGGCGTGACAGCCTGCCTGCACACCACGCCGCAGTACGGCCAGCGCCCCATGCCGGACGGCAGCGGCCCGCGTCCCGTGACCAGCGACGACGGCGGGATGCTGTCATTGGAACTGGAGGGCGGGCTGCGCGCCATGCTGACATTCAGCGCCGTTGCCGGGGGGGACCTGAAGCGGCTGGCGATTCACGGGACCGAGGGCGCGCTGATCGTGCAGGACGATCTGCACCTATGGGGCCGCCGCCGGGGTGAGGCGCTGCGCCTGCTGGATATCCCGCCGGAATACGAGCCGCCGATGTGGGTGCCGGACGAAAACCTGCTGCTCGGTCCATTTGCCAAGCTGGTCGGGCTGACCATCGACGCGATTCGCGGGCGGGCGCTGGTATCGCTGCCGACCTTCCTGGACGGGCTGGCGATTCAGCGCGTGCTGGATGCGGCGCGGCTGTCCAGCATGGAAGGCTGCCGGATTGCGTTGTAACCGCGTGGCGGGAAACAAAAAACGGCCTCACCCCGACCCCCTCTCCATGTCGCTGCTGACCTCCGGTCGGCGCTATGGAAAGGGGGAATCTGGAGATTTGTCCCCATGCACCCCATACCCTCACCCAACTCTCGCCGCATCGCCGCCCGGATCGCCCTGCTTTTCCTGGCGGGCGTGATCGGGATAGCGCTGTTCGTGCTGATCAGCGAAACGATCCTCGATCAGCAGGCCGTGCTGGATTGGGACACCGAAGTCGCGCAGGACTTTTACGACGCGCGCCGTCCCGCCCTGACGGATGCGGCGGACGTTCTGGACGTGATCGGCTCAGCGGGCGCGTGGGTCTGGGGGATCGGGTTGGGCGCGCTGCTCATCGTGCGGCGGGAATGGCGGCTGCTGGCGGTGTGGGCGCTGGTGATAGGCGGCGGCAAACTGGTAAATATCGGGCTGAAAGACTGGTTCGAGCGCCCGCGCCCGGTCTTCGAGGATGTGTCGGGGGTTGCCGAATACAGTTATCCGAGCGGCCACGCGACAATGGCCGCGCTCGTCTACGGGATGCTGGCTTATCTGGTCTGGCAGTGGGTCCGCGACCGGCGGGCACGGATCGCGGCGGCGGCGGGCGCGCTGACCATGATTCTCGTGATTGGCCTGAGCCGCCTGGTGCTGGTGGTCCATTTTCCCAGCGACGTGATCGGCGGCTGGATCGCGGGCGGGCTGTGGGTCGGGTTGTGCGTGGGCATCCACCGGGCGGTTCTAATGGGACGCAGATGAACGCAGATACACACAGATAAAAATTCTGTCCCCCAATTATTGACGACTGACCGCTGACGGCTGACCGCTGACGACTGACCGCTGACGGCTGACCGCTGACGACTGACGGCTGACGGCTGACCGCTGACGACTACCCGCTAACGGCTGACGGCTGACCGCTGACGGCTAACCGCTGGCCGCTGGCCGCTGACCGCTGACGACTGTTCGCTATATAATAGGGCTATGCGCTTTGGCTGGAGGGAGGAGATTATTTCATGGTGAAACGAATCGCAGTGCTGACCAGCGGCGGGGACGCGCCCGGCATGAATGCCGCGATCCGCGCCGTCGTGCGGACCGGCCTGGGATACGGCTGGGATGTTTTCGGCGTGGAACGCGGCTACAGCGGGCTGGTCAACGGCGAATTCCGCGAGATGGGGCCGCGCAGCGTGGGCGGTATCATCCAACAGGGCGGCACGGTGCTCGGCAGCGCGCGCTGCCCGGAATTTAAGACCGAAGAAGGCCAGCGCCGCGCGATCCGTGAACTGAACCAGGAGGGAATCGAAGCCCTGGTCGTGATCGGCGGCAACGGCTCGCAGACCGGCGCGCACGCGCTGCACAAACTGGGCTTCCCGGTGGTGGGAGTCGCGTCCACCATTGACAACGATCTGTACGGATCGCAGATCACCATCGGCGTCGATACCGCGCTCAATATCGCGCTGGAAGCCATCGACCGCCTGAAAGTCACCGCGTCATCGCACGAACGCGCCTTTCTGGTCGAGGTCATGGGCCGGAACTGCGGCTATCTGGCGCTGATGGCCGGGATCGCCGGTGGCGCGGAGGGCATCAGCCTGCCGGAATTTGAAACCAGGCCCGAAGCGGTCGCGGACGTGATCGAAAAGGCTTACGAGCGCGGCAAAAAGCACGCGATCATCGTGGTGGCCGAAGGCGCGAAATACGACGCGCCCGCGCTGGCCCAGTATTTCCAGGAACACAATGAGCAGTTGGGGTTCGCGCTGCGGGTGACCACGCTCGGCCACGTCCAGCGCGGCGGGATGCCGGGGGCGTTCGACCGGCTGTTAGGCACGCGGCTGGCCGGACACGCCACCAAACAGATCCACGCGGGCAATTACGGCGTGCTGTGCGGCCAGATTGACGGCAAGATCGGCACGACGCCGCTGGATGAGGTCGCCGGGCGCACGAAGGAGCTTGATCCCGATCTGGTGGAACTGGCTAACGTACTGGCGAAGTAGGGCAGGCGCATTTCATAGAGCAACCCATTCAAATTCGCATAAAACGATGCGTGGCGCTCCCGTTGTAGGGAGGCACCCGCGTATGTCTCCGGGCGTCAGCAGCGGCGGGACACATGGGTCCCGCCCTACGGATTGT